>NZ_JBMOWO010000025.1:0-41969 GCF_049310525.1 Pseudomonas sp. GZD-222 | reverse complement strand
GACCACTCACTCCGCCCACCCCCCCCCCAACACAGGTTCTTCCCCCCCCCCCCCCCCCCCCGATGCTGTTACTCCTGAACCTGCTGCGGTGTCTCTTCACCCAGGCAGCGAACGGCCTGCTTCTTGTTGTCCACCAGCACCCCGGTCAGGCCTTTCTGCGAGGTATCGAACAGCACCAGGACGCCATCGACACATTGGGCCACCTGGTTCGCCGGCTTCAGCGAGATCTTGTAATCCTCCCCCGGTATGGTCTTGAGCATGGTGAAATCAGACAGCAGCAGCGCATCTTCGGGTTTGGCAAAATGCAGATAGCCGTAATACCAGAGGGCGCCGACCGTACCGATGATGCTGCAGATACCGGTAATGATCAGCGGAATAGCGTTACGTTCTTCACTCATTGTGACGTCTCGTCAGGGTAATTGGGGACTTCGGCCAAACGCCGCAATCCATTGAAATGTTCCGGATCCTCGAGAAAGCGCAGCATCACCTGGCGCCAGGTGCGGTCGGCGAAAGTCTGCACATGGCCACCACGGGTCAGCTGCAACACCCTCGGTGGCGGTGCCGCCTGGTACAGCTGAATGCCGTTACTCAGCGGCACGATCGGGTCGTCGATACTGTGGAAAAACAACTTCGGCGTGGTTTTGAGTTGCGCAATCGAATTGATCGCGCTGTCACCATCGGGCACCAGCCACGACAGCGGTACCTGCAATGGCCAGGTCACCCACTGGTTGCTGAGGGCAAAGCGCCCGACCTGACGGTAGCTGGCCGGTACACCATCGAAGACCATGGCCTTGAAGCGCTTGGCCTGCTGCGGGTGTTGAGCCAGGTAGTGAATGGCCATGGCGCCACCCAGACTTTGCCCGAGCAGCACTTGCGGCTTGCCCTGCACTTCGGGCGCCTGGTCCAGCCAGTCCAGCGCTGCGGCAATGTCCTGATAGACCTCTGGCAATGCCGGTTTTCCCTGGGACAAGCCATAGCCCCGGTAGTCCAGCAACAGCACCTGATACCCCTGTTCAGGCAACCACCAGCTGCCGCCCAGATGCCAGGCCAGGTTGCCGCCGTTGCCATGCAGGTGCAGTACCGTGCCCTTCACATCTACACCAGCCTTGGCGGGCAACCACCAGCCGTGCAAGCGCGTGCCATCCGCCGCGGTGAGTGTTACATCACGGTACTCAAGCTTGGCCTTCTGCGGGGTGAACGGCTGCCCTGGCTCGGGGTAGAACAGCAGCGAACTGCAACCGCCCAGACTCAGCAACACCAGCAGCAGGCCAAGAAACCTGCGCCCTGCGTCAGAGAATATTCGAATAGTCGGCTTCAATCCGGTCCAGGCTCAGGTGGTTGAGGAAGTTGGAGAAACACATCCAGGCCGATAGCGCGTTGAGGTCGCGAAACTGCTCCGGCAGGTACTTGGGTGGTTCTACCAGGCCTTCATCGACCAGTTGGCGCAAGGTGCGCATGTCCTCAAGGGTGGTCTTGCCGCAGAACAGCAAGGGGATCTGTTCGAGCTTGCCCTTGCGCACGGCCAACTGAATATAGTTGTAAACCATGATGAAGCCCTTGAGGTAGGACAAGTCCTTGGTAAATGGCAAACCGTTGGGTACCGAACCACGGAACACCCGACTGGCATTGCCATAGCTCTCCGGCATGCCGAAGCCCTGGGCGCGGAAGAACTCATAGACCTGCATGAAGTCGGCGCCCTCCTCGACCATGTGAATGGCCCGGGTGCGGTTGGTCAGCTTGCGCAGGCGACTCGGGTAGGAGGCGAAAGCGATGACCTCCATGAGGATCGCCAGGCCTTCCTGGGTCACTGTCGACGAGGGTGGTCCCTTGGCCAGGAAGGTGCAGATCGGCTGGTTCAGGCCGTTGAGGGTGGTGCCCACATGCACCAGCCCCTCATGCACCTCCAGCGCCCGCACGTCGCGGCTGTTGAACATGGCGTCGGCGCGAATCTTGATGTAGTCGGCGCCCGCCGCCGCATCGGCGACAATGCCATCGGACTCGAACACCCGAATGGTGTCCTCGGCTTCGTTGAAGACCTTGTTCAGGCGGCCCTGAAGCATCTCCACGGCCTGCTTGGCGGTGAGGTTCTTCGGTTCGTCCTTGAGGTCACCACGGCCGTCGATGTTATTAAGATAATCGGAAAGCATCAGGCCCAGGTCGGCCAGGGTCGGATCACCGGCATGGAAGGCATCGGACGCCGCGCCGTACAGTTCCTGGGAGATCAGGCCAAAATCCTCGGTGCCGCGCGCCTCGAGCATGCGCACCACCATGCGATATTCCTTGCACATGCGCCGCATGATCTGCCCGACCGGGTTGAACTGGCCCAGCTGGCGGGTGATGTCGCGCTCGATATTCTGGAACTCGAGCTTCACCGCTCCGGAGTCGAACGACAACGGCCGACCCTGGTAGTAAGCACGATCAACCGCTGGTGGTTCCTTGCCCTTGGCCTTGAGAAAACCCTGGCGGATGCTGTCGTCCCACTTCACCGCATCGAGCACGCGAATGGGCGTTTGCGCCAGGACAATGCGATCAGACAGGGCACGTATCGTCTGCTGGTACTCGTCCACCCTACACTCCTTGAATTGACTCTATTACTTGCCGACCCGCTGGAACCGCGCCACTTCGATGAACAGGTCAGAGTTGGCCGGATCGTCCAGATAAGCCAGGACACGCTCGGCCGGGCTGTCGATCAGCACGCCGTCGCCGTGGTCCTGCGAGACCTCATAGGTGCGCCCGCTGAGCTCTTTCTTGTCCACGGCCTGGCTGACCTGTTCGACGTCGAGGTTGTACACCACCAGTTCCTTGCGATCGATGATTTCGAAGCCACCGATCAGGAAGTTGCCACCCAGGCGCTTGGGCACACCGGCCGAGAGATACCAGCGGTTGCCGTGCCGGGACACGGTGAAGACGTACTCATCGCGTTTTTTGTCCTTGCCGATGGCCACCGCCTTATACGCGTCACCGCCGCTACGGCTGATTTGCAGGGTCAGCGGTTCACCCCAGGCGTCCTTGCTGGTCCATTTGCCTAGCAGGGCCTTGGGCGCCGCCTCATTGGCCGGCATCGGCTCATTGAAGGTAACCAGACAACCGCCAAGCAGCAAGAACGACAGCGCCAACAGCAGACTTCTGGCTTTCATCGGGTTCTCCTTGAAATAGGGTCGCGTCTCACGCGGCGGCCAGTACCAGATGCAGGTACCGGGTAAGGATAGCGAGCATCTGCGCTTGCGCATCGGCGCGTGAGCCGTCGAGCAGGCCCTGATATTCCATCTGCTCGATAATCGCCGTCAACACCAGCGCATCCTGTTGTGGTTGGCGCGAGCCCACGACCTGGAGCAACTGGCAGGTGCCGCGCAACAGAATCTGCTCATGCAGCTTGACCAGTTCGGCCAGGCGGGGGCACAACAGCGCCTCCTGGCGAAAGGCCTGCTCGGCCATGAGAAAGTCACGCCGGTTATGCAACTGGCGCTGCACATAGTCGGCGGTCATCTTCGCCACCTCATCGGCCAGTCGTGCCCGCCACTGCGGGCTGCCATCGCCCTGGGAAAGCAGTTGGCGCAGTACCACCTCGGTGTGTTCCCAGAGTTTGGCCATGTAGGCCGCGCTGCGCTCCACGTACTGGGCGAAGGTATCGGTGAGCAGGTCTTCGATGTCTTTGAAGTAGTACGTGGTCGCCGACAGCGGCACTCCGGCTTCGGCCGCTACGGCGCGGTGTCGCACACCACGAACCCCCTCGCGAACGACAATGCGCATGGCAGCATCGAGAATGTCCTGGCGTCGCTGTTCGCTGCCCTGGCGGCTGGCCTTGCGGCCTTGATACTGAACGCTTTCGGCAACCGACGTGGCAACGCCAGCGGCACCTTGTTGAGCCATTGCAGGAGTCACTGCTGATCTACCCCATGAGTTGCAACCGATGGATGAATTTTCGCCAGGCATGAAAAAGCCGCCCCGGAAGGCGGCTTGTTCAGAACACTCAGGCCTGTGGACGCATGTGCGGGAACAGGATCACATCGCGAATCGATGGCGAGTTGGTCAGCAACATCACCAGACGGTCGATGCCGATACCTTCACCGGCGGTTGGCGGCATGCCGTATTCCAGCGCGCGAACGAAGTCGGCGTCGTAGTGCATGGCTTCGTCGTCGCCGGCGTCCTTGTCAGCCACCTGGGCCATGAAACGCTCGGCCTGGTCTTCTGCGTCATTGAGCTCGGAGTAGGCGTTGGCAATCTCGCGGCCACCGATGAACAGCTCGAAGCGGTCGGTGACGTTCGGGTTGTCGTCGTTGCGACGGGCCAGCGGCGAAACTTCGAACGGGTACTGGGTAATGAAGTGCGGCTGTTCCAGTTTGTGCTCGACCAGCTCTTCGAAAATCATCACCTGCAGCTTGCCCAGGCCTTCGAAACCGAGGACCTTGGCACCGGCTTTCTTGGCAATGGCGCGCGCCTTGTCGATGTCGTTGAGGTCGTCGGCAGTCAACTCAGGGTTGTACTTGAGGATCGAGTCGAATACCGACAGACGTACGAACGGCTCGCCGAAGTGGAACACCTTGTCGCCGTACGGCACGTCGGTGCTGCCCAGCACCAGCTGCGCCAGCTCGCGGAACAGTTCTTCGGTGAGGTCCATGTTGTCTTCGTAGTCAGCGTAGGCCTGGTAGAACTCGAGCATGGTGAACTCGGGGTTGTGCCGGGTCGAAACGCCTTCGTTACGGAAGTTGCGGTTGATCTCGAAGACTTTCTCGAAGCCACCTACAACCAGACGCTTGAGGTACAGCTCCGGCGCGATGCGCAGGAACATGGCCATGTCCAGGGCGTTGTGGTGGGTTTCGAACGGCTTGGCTGCGGCACCACCGGGGATGGTCTGCAGCATCGGCGTTTCCACTTCGAGGAAGTCACGCTTGATCAGGAAGTTGCGAATATGGTTGATCACCTGCGAACGCACGCGGAAGGTGTCGCGTACTTCTTCGTTGACCATCAGGTCGACGTAACGCTGGCGATAGCGCTGTTCGGTGTCGGTCAGGCCGTGGTGCTTGTCTGGCAGCGGGCGCAGCGACTTGGTCAGCAGGCGCACGTTGGTCATCTCGACGTACAGGTCACCCTTGCCGGAACGCGCCAGGGTACCTTCGGCGGCGATGATGTCGCCCAGGTCCCAGGTCTTGACCGCGGCCAGGGTTTCTTCCGGCAGGGTCTTGCGGTTGACGTAGACCTGGATGCGCCCGGTCATGTCCTGGATCACCATGAACGAGCCACGGTTGAGCATGATGCGCCCGGCAACCTTGACCGGAATCGCTGCAGCTTCCAGCTCTTCCTTGGTCTTGTCGACATACTGTTTCTGCAGGTCGTTGCAGTAGCTGTCACGGCGGAAGTCGTTGGGGAAGGCATTACCCTTGGCACGCTCGGCAGCAAGCTTTTCCTTGCGCAGCGCGATCAGGGTGTTTTCTTCCTGTTGCAGGTCTTGCGGGTCGAGTTTGAGGTCGCTCATGTCGTTACATTTTCCATCTGGGGTTCATTGCCCCCGCCCGCGGGCGAGGGTCTTGTAGCGGATCGGGAAACTTACAGCCCCTGCTTGAGGCTGGCTTCCAGGTATTCGTCGATATCGCCGTCGAGCACCTTGTCGCAGTCGCTGCGTTCAATGTTGGTGCGCAGGTCCTTGATCCGCGAAGCATCGAGCACGTACGAACGGATCTGGTGCCCCCAGCCGATGTCGGACTTGCTGTCTTCCAGGGCCTGGGACGCCGCGTTGCGCTTCTGCATTTCCAGCTCGTACAACTTGGCCCGCAGCATTTTCATCGCGGTGTCTTTGTTGGCGTGCTGGGAGCGTTCGTTCTGGCAGCTGACCACGGTGTTGGTGGGCACGTGAGTGATACGCACCGCCGAGTCGGTGGTGTTTACGTGCTGACCACCGGCGCCCGAGGAGCGGTAGGTGTCGATACGCAGGTCCGACGGGTTGATCTCGATTTCCACTTTGTCATCGATCTCGGGGGACACGAACACCGCCGAGAACGAGGTGTGGCGGCGGGCGCCGGAGTCGAACGGACTCTTGCGCACCAGGCGGTGCACGCCGATCTCGGTGCGCAGCCAGCCAAAGGCGTACTCGCCCTTGATGTGCACGGTCGCACCTTTGATACCGGCAACTTCGCCTTCGGACAGCTCCATGATGGTGGCGTCGAAGCCACGCTTGGCCGCCCAGCGCAGGTACATGCGCAGCAGGATGTTGGCCCAGTCCTGGGCTTCGGTACCACCAGAACCGGCCTGGATATCCAGGTAGGCGTTGTTCATGTCCATCTCGCCGCTGAACATGCGGCGGAATTCGAGCTTGGCCAGTGATTCTTCCAGGCCTTCGAGCATCTCGATGACATCGTTGACGGCGCTTTCGTCGCCCTCTTCAACGGCCATGTCGAGCAGCTCACGCGAATCGGCCAGACCACTGGACATTTCGTCCAGGGTCTCGACGATCTGTGCCAGCGCCGAGCGCTCACGGCCCAGTTCCTGGGCGTATTCAGGCTTGTTCCAGACGTTCGGGTCTTCGAGTTCGCGGTTTACTTCGATCAGGCGCTCATGCTTTTGATCGTAGTCAAAGATACCCCCGAATGGACTCGGAGCGCTCGGTCAGGTCCTTGATGGTGTTCAGGATCGGTTGGATTTCCATGGGCGGGCAGCTCTCGTGCGTAATCGGTAGAAAAGCCGGAGAGTATAACCGAGTCTGGAACCTGACGGCAGTCCGTCGGGCAGTTGTTGTAGGGAGCTTTTACCTGTGGGAGCGACGTTGCGACGACTCCCACAGGGCTTGTCTCAGTCCACGCCGACCTGGTTACGACCGTTGTTCTTCGCCAGATACAGGCCTTTGTCCGCCGCCGAGATCAGCTGCCGGCAATGACTGCCGATGCCCGGTGTCAGGGTGGCCAGGCCGATGCTCACGGTCAGACTGGAATTGGGCTGTGGCATATCGTGGGCAATGTTCATCGCCGCCACGCTCTGGCGCAGTTTTTCTGCCACCAGGCGTGCACCACCCGGCGAGGTGTTGGGCAGTACCAGGGCGAATTCCTCACCGCCGTAACGGGCCGGCAAGTCGCTGGGGCGGGCACAGGAGCCACGAATGGCCTCGGCGACCTTGCGCAACGCTTCATCGCCGGCCAGGTGACCGAAGGTGTCGTTGAACGCCTTGAAGTAATCGACATCGATCATCAACAGCGACAACTGCGCCTGCTCGCGCATTGCCCGGCGCCACTCCAGTTCCAGGTATTCATCGAAATGGCGGCGGTTCGACAACCCGGTCAGGCCATCGGAATTCATCAGGCGCTGCAGCACCAAATTGGTGTCGAGCAACTGCTGCTGGCTGACGCGCAAGGCACGGTAGGCCTCGTCGCGCTGCAACAGGGTCAGGTAGGAGCGCGAGTGATAGCGAATGCGCGCCACCAGCTCGATGTTGTCGGGCAGCTTGACCAGGTAGTCGTTGGCCCCCGCCGCAAAGGCTGCGCTCTTGACCAGCGGGTCTTCCTTGGTCGACAGGACGATGATCGGGATGTCCTGGGTCGCCGGGTTGTTGCGGTATTCACGCACCAGGGTCAGGCCGTCGAGCCCGGGCATGATCAGGTCCTGGAGGATCACCGTCGGTTTGATCCGCATCGCCTGCGCCACGGCCTGGTGAGGGTCGGCACAGAAGTGAAAATCGATGTTCTCTTCGTGCGCCAGCCCCCGACGCACCGCTTCGCCGATCATTGCCTGATCGTCGACCAGCAAGACCATGGCCGAATTTTCATTGGTGGCCGGGAAACCGCCGAGAGGTAAATCATTCATGCGCTGTCACCTGGTCACTGCCGGATAGCCGGCGTGGCACAATACATATCGTCATTTTGGAAAAATTTCCATCAATCGTGCAGCGATCCGCTCCAGGGGGCGAATCTCCATCGCGGCGTCTATTGCCGCCGCAGCCTTGGGCATACCGTACACGGCGCTGCTGTGTTGGTCCTGAGCAATGGTCAGGAAATTCTGCTGGCGCATCAATTTCAGGCCCTGGGCGCCATCGCGGCCCATGCCGGTCAGCAGTACGCCGACCGCGTCACCGCGCCAGTAGCGCGCCACGCTTTCAAAAAATACGTCAATCGAAGGTCGGTAGATTTCGTTTACCGGTTCGGCGGTGTACGCCAAGGTGCCATTCTTGAGCAAGCGGATGTGGTGGTTGGTACCGGCCAGCAACACCTGCCCTGGCTGCGGCGGCTCACCCTCGCAGGCCAGGCGCACGGGCAAGCCCGACGCGCTGCTGAGCCATTCAGCCATACCGGCCGCAAACACCTGGTCTACGTGCTGGACCAGGACAATGGCGGCGGGAAACGCCTGAGGCAAGCCCTTGAGCAGTATTTCCAGGGCAGCAGGACCACCAGCCGAGGAGCCGATGGCTACCAGACCCTGACGCTGTGCCGCTTCACGCAACGGTGCAGCCATCGGCCGCGGGGTATTATTGCGCTGCTGGCCAATCAACCAGCCGATGTTGAGGATCTTGCGCAGCAGCGGTGCGGCCGCTTCCTTGGGATCGCCAGCCCCCAGGGCCGGGGTATCGACCACGTCCAGCGCCCCATAGCCCATTGCCTCGAACACGCGATGGACGTTCTGCTGGCGGTCCACGGTGACAATCACGATGGCGCAGGGTGTCTCGGCCATGATCCGCCGGGTCGCCTCGACGCCATCCATGACCGGCATGATCAGATCCATCAGGATCAGGTCCGGGGTATTCCCGGCGCAAAATTTGACGGCCTCGGCACCGTTGCTGGCTACCCAGATCACCTGGTGTAGCGGTTCGAACGCCAACGCCCGGCGCAACGCCTCCACGGCCATAGGCATGTCGTTGACGATAGCGATCTTCATCCCTGGGCTCCCCCGATCAACTCGACCACGGCATCTAACAAGGCATCATCATGAAAACTGGCCTTTGCCAAATAGTAGTCGGCTCCAGCGTCCAGTCCACGACGGCGATCTTCTTCACGGTCCTTGTAGGAGACCACCATGACTGGCAACGATTGCAGACGGTTATCCCGTCGCAACAAGGTAACCAGCTCAATGCCGTCCATACGCGGCATGTCGATGTCAGTAATCAGCAAGTCGAAATCCTCGCTGCGCAAGGCGTTCCAACCATCCATGCCATCGACTGCAACAGCCACTTCATAACCACGATTGCTCAGCAGCTTGCGCTGCAGCTCGCGCACCGTCAGCGAGTCATCTACCACCAGGATGCGCTTGCGCGCCGCCTCGCGGGTGTTGCGCTGGCCGCGCTCGATTCGCTCCAGGCGTCCGGTACTCAACAGCTTGTCGACTGATCGCAGCAAGTCTTCAACGTCGATGATCAGTACCACGCTGCCATCATCAAGCAAAGCACCGGAAGAAATATCCTGGACCTTGCCCAGTCGAGCATCGAGCGGCATTACTACCAGCACACGTTCGCCGATCAGGCGCTCGACCGCGACACCGTAGAGCATGTCGCGCTCGCGGATGACGACCACCTTGATGGTGTGCGCATCCGTCTGGCTTGGCGGTCGATTGAGCAACTGGCTGGCCGCGACCAGGCCGATGTGCCGGCCTTCATGCCAGAAATGCTGACGGCCTTCGATCTGCACAATGGCTTCGGTCGGCAGCTCCAGGGTGCGTTCGATATGCGCCAGCGGGAAGGCATAGGCTTCGGCACCGACCTCGACAACCAGGCTGCGTACCACCGAAAGTGTCAGCGGCACTTCCAGATGAAAACAGCTGCCCTGCCCGCTGGTCTGGGTCAGCACGATGGATCCGCGCAGCTGGCGGACCATGTGCTGCACGGCGTCCAGGCCGACACCGCGCCCGGAAACCTCGGTGACCTCGTCGCGCAGACTGAAGCCGGGTAAAAACAGGAATGTCAGCAGCTCCGCTTCGCTCATCTGCGCCACGGTTTCAGCCGGTGACAGTTGGCGCTCGATAATGCTCTGGCGCAAACGCTGCAGATCAACGCCACCGCCATCATCGCTAAGTTCCAGCACCAGCAGCCCCGCTTGATGCGATGCACGTAAACGGATCTGCCCTTCCAGCGGCTTGCCAGCCAGCAACCTGCGCTCTGGCAACTCGATGCCATGGTCAACGGCGTTGCGTAACAAGTGGGTCAAAGGGGCTTCGAGCTTTTCCAGAACGTCACGATCGACCTGGGTCTTCTCGCCTTCGATCTCCAGGCGCACCTGCTTGCCCAGCGAGCGCCCCAGGTCACGCACCATCCGGCTCTGCCCGGTGAGTACATCGGCAAAAGGACGCATGCGACAGGCCAGGGCCGTGTCATACAGCAATTGCGCGCGTTGACTGGCCTGCCAGCCGAACTCATCAAGATCAGCGGCCTGTTGCAGGAGGATCTGCTGGGTTTCTGCCATCAACTGCTGGGCCTGAGCCAGGGACTCCTGGACTTCCAGGCTCTGGCCGCTGGCTTCCAGCTGGCTCTTGAGCCCGTCAAGGGCACGAATGCTTTGGCTGTGCATGCGCTTGAGGCGCTGCAAGGTGGCCAGGTAAGGCTTGAGCCGCTGGGTTTCAACCATCGACTTGCTCGACAGATCGAGCAGACTGTTCAAGCGCTCGGCGGTGACTCGCAAGATCCGCTCGCCGCCCTCAGCGGTGCGTTTTCCCTTGCGTTGTACCGGGGCCTCGGGTTCAGCATCAAGGAGTGTCGGCTCGATCACAGGCTCTGCCATCGACAGCAAAGGCTCAGATGGCACCATCGGTGTAACGGGTACGGCCGTCCTCGGCATGGCTGCCGGGTCCAGCAGACCGGCCATTTGCAGCAGAAACGCCTGCACCGCAGGTTCCAGCGACGCATCGCCAGGCGTGGCAATGCGCATCAGCAGGTCAGTACCTTGCAGCAAGGCGTCGATATGCTCGGCACGCAACAGCAGCCGCCCCTCCTGGGCACCGACCAGGCAATCTTCCATGACATGGGCGACGCTGACCCCGGCATCTACCCCGACAATCCGCGCGGCACCTTTAAGCGAGTGTGCTGCACGCATGCAGGCTTCAAGTTGGTCAGCCTGGGTTGGATTGCGCTCCAGCGCCAGCAGGCCGGCGCTCAACACCTGAGTCTGGGCTTCTGCCTCCAGACCGAACAATTCGAGCAACGACGCATCCCGCATTTGCTCTGGGGTCATGAAAGGCTCCGGTTCACAGCAGAAAGCACTTGTTCTTCATCCAACACCCGCACACTGCGTTCGCGCCATTGCAGCACCGCCGCGGTAAAGCGCGTCTCGCCCTGTTCGTGGACCAGACGCTCAGGGTCCAGACCGTGGATGCCGTCGACTTCATCCACACGCACCACCACCGAACCACCGGCGGCGGCAAGGATCAGCATGCGTGGCATGATCCGCGCCGAGGTGCTGCCATTGCCGGGCATTTCCAGGCCAAGCAGATCGGCCAGCGACAGACACGGCACCAGAGCCCCACGCACATTGGCGACGCCTTGCAGTACCCGCGAGCGCTGGTGCGGCAACGAGTGCACCGGCTGCAACGGTGCGACTTCGACCAGGCAGCGGGTCGCCAGCGCCAACCATTCCTCGCCCAGCCGGAACAGCAACATTGAGCGAGTAGCCCGCTGCTCTTGCACCTGCGCCTGTTCGTGAGCGTCCTGGGACAATGAATAACGGTCCAGCAAGCGCGTTGCGGCACTCGCATAAACAGCGCAATTGCGGCAATGAACATGTTCGGCCAGTAATGGGCAACTTTTATCACCGCGTACCCCGATACGGTTCCAGCAATCGTCGATGGCCGCAGCATCAGCAGCAACGACTTGCACGATTTCGCCTGAGATCATTGTTCAGACTCCCGTCCGGCTTGCCGTGCGGCGCGCTCCTGCAGGCGTCGGGCACCGGCAATATCGCCCTGGGACGCCAGCAATGCCGCCAGATGGGCCAAGGCTTCAGTGTGCTGTGGATCGAGATACAACGCCTTGCGGTAATGACTGAGCGCCTCGCCGGCATCGCCGGCGATATCACTGAGCAGCCCCAGCCAGTAGAACACCTGGGCGTGCGGCGGGTACTGTTGCAAGTAGCGCGTACAGGCCGCCTGGGCCTCGGCGCTGCTGCCGGCATTGGCCAGCCGGGCAATTTGCGCCAGCAAATCGGCACTGCTGTCTGGCGCCGGTGACTGAGCCGCGGCTGGCGGTGCAACAACCTTGAGTGTGCGTGCAGGCACGGGCGGCGGACGCGGCACAGTGCTGACAGGCGGCAAGATCGGCGTCGTTACCAGCGGTTTGCTGGTGTACATCGGTGCGGCTTCAACGGTTTCAGCCTGGCGCATATAGGCAAAGGACTGGGCGATACCCAGTGGGCGCATGCCCATCCGTGCCAGCAGGCTGCCTTCGGCCGGGCCGATGAACAACACGCCCTGCTCGTGGATCAGGCTCTTGAGCACTTCGAAAACCCGTTTCTGGGTCGGCACGTCGAAATAGATCAACAGATTGCGACAGAACACGAAGTCATAACTGCCCTGCCGGGCGCTCAATGCCGGATCGAGAACGTTGCCGACCTGGAGCTTGACCTGCTGGCGCACACGCTCATGCAATGCATGACCGTTGCCGGCCTCGTCGAAATGCCGCTGGCGGAACTCCAGCTGCGATCCGCGAAACGAATTGCGCCCATACAGCCCTTGCTCGGCACGGCTTATCGAGAGCGGGCTGATGTCCATACCGTCGACGCGAAACGCGTGTGCGCCAATACCGGCATCGAGCAGCGTCATGGCGATGGAGTAAGGCTCCTCACCGGTGGAGCACGGCAAACTGAGGATGCGCAACGGACGTGCGCCCGCCAGCTCTGCCAGACGCTTGCTGGCAAGACTGGCCAGCGCCGTGAAGGACTCCGGATAGCGAAAGAACCAGGTCTCGGGAACGATTACCGCCTCGATCAGCGCCTGTTGTTCGTCACTCGACTGCTGCAAGCGCAGCCAGTAGTCATCCAGGTCACAGGCATCCACGGCGGCGCAGCGCTGGCGTAATGCACGCTCGACCATCGGTGCGCCGACCGAGGCGACATCCAGACCGATGCGCTCCTGCAGGAAGCGGAAAAACCGCAGTTCGATACTCATCGCGGCGCTCCGTACTCACCCGACTGTTCCTCAGGCAAGGGATAGAGCAATGTGCGTACCGCGTCGCTGAGCAGGTCTTGCACACTGATACGCTGCACCAAACCCTGGGCATCTTCGCGCACAGGCCCCAGGTACGGCGCCTGCTGGTTGTCCAGTCCATAGGGCTGGAACTCCTCGGGCAGGCAGCGCAAGGTATCGGTGGCCTGTTCAAGAATCAGACCGAGTAGCAGCTCTGGCCGCAGCGGATCGGCCCGGTAGTGCACCAGCACCAGACGCGTACTGGTGCGCACCGGGGCGGCCATATCGAAACTCAAGGCACCGACGTCAATCACCGGCACCAACGCACCGCGATGCGCCAGGACCCCGGCAACCCAGGCCGGGGTATGGGCGATGGGTTTGAGGGGCAGACGCGGCAACACTTCGGCAACTTCGTGAGCGTCGAGGGCAAAGCGTTGCTCACCCATTCTGAACAACAGGTACAAGGTCCCGTGGGCGACCGTATTCTGGCTACGGTGAGGCTGAAGGTCGTTCATCGGCGGGTCAGACTTTGAACCGCGATACACCGCCACGCAGGCCGGTCGCTACCTGGCTCAACTCATCGATGGCAAAACTGGCCTGGCGCAGCGATTCCACGGTCTGGCTGCTGGCATCGCCCAGCTGCGCCAAGGCGTGATTGATCTGCTCGGCACCGGTGGCCTGGGCCTGCATCCCCTCATTGACCATCAGCACCCGCGGCGCCAGGGCCTGGACCTGATGGATGATCTGGCTCAGTTGCTCACCCACCTGCTGCACTTCGAACATGCCGCGGCGTACTTCTTCGGAGAACTTGTCCATCCCCATTACCCCGGCAGACACCGCCGACTGAATCTCGCGAACCATCTGCTCAATGTCATAGGTGGCCACAGCGGTCTGGTCAGCCAGGCGACGTACTTCGGTGGCGACCACGGCAAAACCGCGACCGTATTCACCGGCCTTTTCCGCCTCGATCGCGGCGTTGAGGGAAAGCAGGTTGGTCTGGTCGGCAACCTTGACGATGGTTACCACCACCTGATTGATGTTGCCCGCCTTCTCGTTGAGGATCGCCAGCTTGTTGTTGACCAGGTCGGCAGCGCCCATTACCTGGTGCATGGTTTCTTCCATACGCGCCAGACCTTGCTGGCCGGAACCGGCGAGGATCGAAGCCTGGTCGGCGGCCGAGGTCACTTCGGTCATGGTGCGCACCAGGTCTCGGGAGGTGGCTGCGATTTCTCGTGAAGTCGCGCCGATTTCCGTGGTGGTGGCTGCGGTTTCGGTGGCGGTGGCCTGCTGCTGCTTGGAGGTCGCAGCGATTTCGGTTACCGAGGTGGTCACTTGCACCGAAGAGCGCTGGGCCTGGGAAACCAGGTTGGTCAGCTCGCCCATCATCTCGTTGAAGCCGGTTTCCACGGCGCCGAACTCATCCTTGCGGTCCAGGTTCATGCGCACGCTGAGGTCGCCGCTGCTGAGCTTGTCCAGGGCATGGACGATACGTTGCATGGGCGCGGTGATGGCGCGCATCAGCAGCAGACCGCAAATGGTTGCGGCAATGATTGCCAGGACCAGGGAAACGATCATGCTGAATTTGGCCGTGACCACTGCACCCACGATCGATTCGGCGGCTTCATTGGCTGATTGCCGATTGCGCTCGATCACGCTGTTCAGGTGGTTGCGCCCCGCGCTCCAGGCCGGCGTCAGCACCTCGTTGATCAGCCGCTCGGCTTCGCTGTAGTTCTTGTCACGGTAGGCCTCGAGGACAGTGTCGATAGCCTTCATGTAGCCGTCTTCAAAACGCTCGAATTCAGCAAAACTGGCCCGATCCTGTGGATCCTGAATGGTGCCCAGATAACTGGCCATGTGCTGTTTCAGGCGCGCTTCGAAGCTTTTGTACAGCTCCATATCCGCAGCGCTGAGCTCACGATTGCCGCTCAAGCCCACCAGTTGCTGGGTCAACACGTAACTGTCGACCCAGGCACTGCGGATCATCGAGCTGTAGTAGACCCCGGGGATGCTGTCGGTGCGCACCGCTTCTTCGCCGGACTCGATCGTTACCAGCCGTGAATAGGCGGCCACCACCATCAACAGCATGATGGCGATAATCACGGCGAAGCTCGCCAGAATCCGTTGGCGCAAGGTCCAGTTTTTCACAGTCAGCCCTCAAGTGTTCTACGCGAGCAGAAAAATGGGCAGAGTATAGCCTAGGCACCCTGGGCTTTTGCGGCTGACTTCAAGGCTGGATCAGGCCAATCGGCCAGCACACTGGCCACTGGCCCGCAATCATTGGCCGATAGCTTGTTTCACCTGGCTCTCCAGCTCGATTTTCAACGCTGGATCGAGTTTCAGCTGACGGGCCAGCTCGTCAAGATAGGCACGCTCCATGAAATGCTCTTCGTCGACCAGCATGACACTGGCGATGTACATCTCGGCGGCCATTTCCGGTGTTTTCGCGGCCCGCGCAACATCGGCCGGATCCAGGGGCTTGTTGAGTTCGGCGTGTAGCCAGTGCTGCAGTTCCTGGTCATTGGAGAGTTTGACGAATTCGCCCTCGATCAGCGCCCGCTCGCGGTCGTCGACATGTCCATCGGACTTGGCTGCGGCGACCAGGGCCTTGAGGATGGCTTGACTGTGCTGCTCGACCTGGGCGGGTGGCAGGCGGTCGAGAGTCTGCGGTTCGCCCTGCGCCGTGGCGCCCTGCTTGGCTTGCCAATTGCCGTAGGCCTTGTACGCCAGTACGCCAAGCGCCGCCAGACCACCATAGGTCAGGGCTTTACCGCCGTATTTGCGCGCCTTTTTGCTGCCCATCAGCAGGCCCATGGCACCTGCAGCCAGAGCGCCGCCCCCGGCCCCCGAGAGCAGGCTACCCAGGCCACCACCGCCTTTGCCACCCAGCAGGTCGCCAAGTCCGCCGGTGGTGCCGGACTTACCGGCAACATTTTTGCCAGCCTGGTTCTGCAGCAGGTCCTGACCGGATTTGAGCAGTTGATCGAGCAAGCCACGGGTGTTCATCGGGCGCCTCCAAGGACGGGAAATAAACCCCAAGAGTACTGCCGCAAGCTGAAATCAAGCTGAATGCATTTGCTTCCAGATGTTGCCCGCACGATGCGAAAAACGACATCAGTGAGCGCCCCACTGGAATAGACCCGAATTTCAGCACTACGCTTAAAGCGATATGCCACCGCTTTCATGACTGCCCCGATCATAATTTGAACAAGAGGGAACACCATGTTCGTGAACAAAACCGCGTTGCTCAGCACCGTGAGTTGCGCCTTGCTGGCCAGCGCCAGCTTGCAGGCCGCTGAACCGCTGAAAGCCGTAGGTGCCGGCGAAGGCCAACTGGATATCGTCGCCTGGCCCGGCTACATCGAGCGCGGCGAAAGTGACAAAGCCTACGATTGGGTCAGCGGCTTCGAGAAAGAAACCGGCTGCAAAGTCAGCGTCAAGACCGCTGCCACCTCCGATGAGATGGTCAGTTTGATGACCAAGGGCGGTTATGACCTGGTCACGGCCTCCGGCGACGCCTCGCTGCGTTTGATCGCCGGCAAACGGATTCAACCGATCAACACTGCACTTATCCCCAACTGGAAGAACCTTGATCCACGGCTCAAGGACGGTGCCTGGTATGTGGTGAACAGCCAGGTGTACGGCACCCCCTACCAGTGGGGCCCCAACGTGTTGCTGTACAACACTGACGTGTTCAAGGAAGCGCCGACCAGCTGGGGCGTGGTCTTCGAAGCGCAAAACCTGCCGGACGGCAAGCCAAACAAAGGCCGGGTGCAGGCCTACGACGGACCGATCTACATCGCCGACGCGGCGTTGTACCTGAAGTCGGCCAAGCCTGAGCTGGGCATTCAGAACCCTTATGAACTCAATGAGACCCAGTACAAGGCCGTGCTCGAGCTGCTGCGTCAGCAACAGCCGCTGATCCATCGCTACTGGCATGACGCAACCGTGCAGATGAGCGACGTGAAGAACGAGGGCGTAGTCGCCTCCAGTTCCTGGGGCTATATGGTCAACACCCTGAAAGCCGACAAGCAGCCGGTGTCCTCGACCATTCCCAAGGAAGGCGCCACCGGCTGGGCCGATACCACCATGCTGCACGCCGAGGCCAAGCACCCCAACTGTGCCTACAAGTGGATGGACTGGTCGCTGCAACCCAAGGTCCAGGGTGACGTGGCCGCCTGGTTCGGCTCGCTGCCTGCGGTACCCGCAGCCTGCAGCGGCAATGAGTTGCTCGGAGCCGAGGGCTGCAAGACCAATGGCTTCGACAACTTCGACAAGATCGCCTTCTGGAAAACCCCGCAGGCCGAGGGTGGCAAGTTCGTGCCATATAGCCGCTGGACTCAGGACTACATTGCAATCATGGGTGGGCGTTAGGGCACTTATCGCGGGGCAAGCCCGCTCCCACACTGTAGGAGCGGGCTTGCCCCGCGATCCAGTCTAGAGACTCGGAGCACCGCACATGACCCTTGCAGTCCAGTTCACCGACGTTTCCCGCAGCTTTGGCGAGGTCAAGGCCGTTGACCGGGTGTCCATCGACATCCATGACGGCGAATTCTTTTCGATGCTCGGCCCTTCGGGGTCCGGCAAGACCACCTGTCTGCGCCTGATTGCCGGCTTCGAGCAACCCAGCGCCGGCTCCATTCGTATCCACGGTGCCGAAGCGGCCGGGTTGCCGCCCTATCAGCGCGACGTCAACACGGTATTCCAGGATTACGCCCTGTTCCCGCACATGAATGTGCGCGACAACGTCGCCTATGGCCTGAAGGTCAAGGGCGTCGGCAAGCAGGAACGTCTGACCCGTGCCGACGAGGCCTTGGCCATGGTCGCTCTGGAGGGCTACGGGCAGCGCAAGCCCGTGCAGCTTTCCGGTGGCCAGCGCCAACGCGTGGCCCTTGCCCGCGCGCTGGTCAACCGCCCACGCGTATTGCTGCTCGATGAGCCCCTGGGGGCGCTGGATCTGAAGCTGCGCGAGCAGATGCAGAGCGAACTCAAAAAACTGCAGCGCCAACTGGGCATCACCTTCATTTTCGTCACCCATGATCAGACCGAGGCGCTGTCGATGTCCGACCGGGTTGCGGTATTCAACCGCGGCCGTATCGAACAGGTCGATACCCCACGCAATCTGTACATGAAGCCGGCAACCACCTTTGTCGCCGAGTTCGTCGGCACCTCCAATGTGCTGCGCGGTGAACTGGCGGCGCAGTTGAACGGCAGCCAGCTGCCCTTCTCGATTCGCCCGGAACACATTCGCCTGGGCGAGCAACCCGCCGCCAGCCATGAGATCCAGATCAGCGGCCTGCTGCACGACATCCAGTACCAGGGCAGCGCCACCCGTTACGAGCTGAAACTGGACAACGGTCAACTGCTCTGTGTCAGCCAGGCCAATAACCAATGGCAGGAACAGGCCACACCCTGGCAGACCGGCCAGCGTGTGCAGGCGCGCTGGGCGCGGGAAGCGATGACCTCGCTGCAGGAAACCGTATTGAGCGAGGGCCAGTAAGATGAGCCTCGCCCTGCGAAGCTTCTCCAACCTGCTGTACCGGCGACCCAACCTGTACCTGGCACTGTTGTTGATACCGCCGCTGATCTGGTTCGGGGCCATCTACCTCGGTTCTTTGCTCAGCCTGCTTTGGCAGGGCTTCTATACGTTCGACGACTTCACCATGGCGGTCACCCCGACGCTGACCCTGGCCAACTTCGCGGCACTGTTCAATCCTGCGAACTTCGACATCATCTTGCGCACCCTGGGCATGGCCATTGCCGTGTCTATCGCCAGCGCCACCCTGGCCTTTCCGATCGCCTACTACATGGCCCGCTACACCACTGGCAAAACCAAGGCGTTCTTCTACATCGCGGTGATGATGCCGATGTGGGCCAGCTACATCGTCAAAGCCTATGCCTGGACCTTGCTGCTGGCCAAAGGCGGCGTAGCGCAGTGGTTCGTCCAGCAGCTCAATCTGGAACCCTTGCTGCAGTTCATCCTGGGCATTCCCGGGGTCGGCGGCAGCACCCTGTCGACCTCGCACCTGGGGCGTTTTATGGTGTTTGTCTACATCTGGCTGCCGTTCATGATCCTGCCCATCCAGGCCTCGCTGGAGCGCCTGCCGCCCTCGCTGCTGCAAGCCTCGGCAGACCTCGGCGCCAAGCCCCGGCAAACCTTCATGCAGGTCATCCTGCCGCTATCGGTGCCGGGCATCGCCGCCGGCTCCATCTTCACCTTCTCGCTGACCCTGGGCGACTTCATCGTGCCGCAACTGGTCGGCCCGCCCGGCTACTTCATCGGCAGCATGGTCTACGCCCAGCAAGGCGCCATTGGCAACATGCCGATGGCTGCCGCTTTCACCCTGGTGCCTATCGTGCTGATCGCCATCTACCTGTCGATTGTCAAACGCCTGGGGGCTTTCGATGCACTCTGAGCAAGCGTCATGGGCCCTGCGCCTGGCCGCGTGGGGCGGGTTGGTGTTCCTGCACTTCCCGATCCTGATCATCTTTCTGTATGCCTTCAACACCCAGGATGCGGCGTTCAGCTTCCCGCCTCAGGGCTTTACCCTGAAGTGGTTCAGCGTGGCCTTTTCCCGGCCCGACGTGCTGGAGTCGATCAAGCTGTCACTGCAGGTTGCCTGCCTGGCCACGCTGATCGCCCTGGTGCTGGGGACCCTGGCTTCAGCGGCGCTGTACCGGCGTAGCTTCTTTGGCAAAGAAAGCATCTCGCTGATGCTGATCCTGCCGATTGCGTTGCCCGGGATAATTACCGGTATCGCCCTGCTGTCGGCATTCAAGACCCTGGGTATCGAGCCGGGAATCTTCACCATCGTCGTCGGCCACGCAACGTTCTGTGTGGTGATCGTCTACAACAACGTCATCGCCCGCCTGCGCCGCACATCCCACAGCCTGATCGAAGCGTCAATGGACCTGGGCGCCGATGGCTGGCAAACCTTCCGCTACATCATCCTGCCCAACCTGGGCTCGGCCCTGTTGGCAGGCGGCATGCTGGCCTTTGCCCTGTCGTTCGATGAAATCATCGTTACGACGTTTACGGCCGGTCACGAACGCACCTTGCCGATCTGGCTGCTCAACCAGCTCAGCCGACCTCGGGACGTCCCTGTGACCAATGTGGTTGCCATGCTGGTGATGCTGGTGACCATGCTGCCGATCCTGGGCGCCTATTACCTTACCCGCGGCGGCGAAAGCGTTGCCGGCAGCGGAAAATAACCTTGGGAGGACTTAAATCATGCAAACCCGACTGCTGATCAATGGCCAACTGATTGCTGGCGAAGGTGAGCCTCTGGCGGTACTCAACCCGGCCTTGGGCAGCGTGCTGGTGGAGATCAATGAAGCAAGCGAGGCGCAGGTCGATGCCGCCGTACGTGCCGCCGACCAGGCTTTCGAAAGCTGGTCGCAGACCACGCCCAAGGAGCGCTCGTTGCTGTTGCTGAAACTGGCAGACACCCTGGAAGCGCATGGCGAAGAATTGGCCCGGCTGGAATCGGACAACTGCGGCAAACCCTATGCCGCGGCTCTCAACGACGAGATTCCGGCGATTGCCGATGTGTTCCGCTTCTTCGCCGGCGCCAGCCGTTGCCTGGGTGGCTCGGCTGCAGGCGAATACTTGCCAGGGCATACCTCGATGATCCGCCGCGACCCGCTCGGCGTGGTCGCCTCGATCGCGCCGTGGAACTACCCGCTGATGATGGTCGCCTGGAAAATCGCCCCGGCCCTGGCCGCTGGCAATACCGTGGTGCTCAAGCCTTCGGAGCAGACGCCGCTCACGGCGTTGCGCCTGGCGCAGCTGGCCGCCGATATCTTTCCCGCTGGCGTGCTCAATATCCTCTTCGGCCGTGGCCCCAGTGTCGGTACGCCGCTGGTCACTCACCCAAAAGTGCGCATGGTGTCGCTGACCGGCTCGATTGCCACGGGCGCCAACATCATTGGCAGCACTGCGCAAAGCGTAAAGCGCATGCACATGGAGCTGGGCGGCAAGGCCCCGGTGATCATCTTCGACGACGCCGACATCGACGCCGCCGTCGAAGGCATACGCACCTTTGGCTTCTATAACGCTGGCCAGGATTGCACCGCCGCGTGCCGTATCTATGCCCAGAGCGGTATTTACGAACAATTCGTGGAAAAACTCGGCAAGGCCGTGGCCAGCATCAAACACGGACTGCAAAACAACCCACAAACCGAACTCGGGCCGCTGATCACCGCCCAGCACCGTGACCGCGTCGCGGCGCTTGTCGAGCGTGCCGTTGCCCAGCCACATATCCGCTTGGTCACCGGCGGCAAGGCCGTGCCTGGCGACGGCTTCTTTTTTGAGCCCACGGTACTGGCCGATGCCCAGCAAGATGACGAGATCGTCCGCCGCGAAGTGTTCGGCCCGGTGGTTTCAGTCACCCGCTTCGACGACGAAGCTCAAGCCCTGACCTGGGCCAATGACTCGGACTACGGCCTGGCCTCTTCGCTTTGGACCAGCGATGTCGGGCGTGCCCACCGCGTCTCGGCCCGTCTGCAATACGGTTGTACCTGGGTCAACACGCACTTTATGCTGGTCAGCGAAATGCCCCACGGCGGTCAGAAACTGTCTGGGTATGGCAAGGATATGTCCATGTACGGACTGGAGGACTACACCTGCATCCGGCATGTGATGTTCAAACACTAAGGTAAGGAAACCCATGGAAATTACCCGACGCGACTTCATCAATGGCGTCGCTATCGGCATTGCAGCAGGCCTGACGCCACTGCAACTGCTGCAGGCTGCCGAAAACGCACGCTATTACCCACCGGCATTGACCGGATTGCGTGGCAGCCACGTCGGTGCTTTTGAGGTCGCCCACCAGATGGGCTGGGAGAAGAAAAGCTTCGCCACCGATGCCCTGCCGGTCAGCGAGGAGTACGACCTGATAGTCGTCGGTGGCGGAATCAGCGGCCTCTCGGCGGCATTTTTCTACCGAGAGAAACACCCCGCAGCGAAAATCCTCATCCTCGAAAACCACGACGATTTCGGCGGTCATGCCAAGCGCAACGAGTTCAGTGCCGGTGGGCGGATGATTATCGGCTACGGCGGCAGCGAAGCCTTCCAGTCCCCCAACCACCTGTACAGCGCCGAAGTCAACGGGCTGCTGAAAAAGCTCGGGGTAGACATCAAGCGTTTCGAAACCGCCTTTGATCGCAGCTTCTATCCAGATCTGGGCTTGTCCCGCGGGGTGTTTTTCGACAAGGAAAATTTCGGCGAAGACAAACTGGTCACTGGCGACCCGACCCCGATGGTCGCCGACGATATCGCCCCCGAGCAGCTCAACGCCCGCTCGGTACGCGACTTCATCAACGATTTCCCCCTGCCTGAAAGCGACCGCAAGGCCTTGATCGACCTGCACGAGGCGCCCAAAGATTACCTTGCCGGCAAGTCACTGGAAGACAAGACCGCCTACCTGGAACGCACCAGCTACCAGGATTTTCTGCTCAAGGATGTCGGCCTTTCTACGACGGCGGTGAAGTACTTTCAGGGCCGTACCAACGACTTCATGGCCCTGAGCATCGATACTGTGGCCGCTGCTGACGCTTACTACGTCGGTTTCCCCGGTTTTGCCGCGATGAACCTGGAGCCGATCAGCGAGGAAGCCCAGGCAGAGATGGAAGAGCCCTACATCTACCATTTCCCCGACGGCAATGCGTCGCTGGCGCGTTTGCTGGTACGCAGCCTGATTCCGGCCGTCGCGCCAGGCAAGGACATGGAAGACATTGTTCTGGCCAACTTCGACTACAGCCAGCTCGACCGTGCCGGACAACCGGTACGCCTGCGCCTGAACAGTACGGCGGTCAGTGTGCGCAATCACGATGGCGCGGTGAATGTCGGCTACAGCCGCGGCGGTAAACTGGCCCAGGTACGCGGCAAGCATTGCGTCCTGGCCTGCTACAACATGATGATCCCGTACCTGCTGCGCGACCTGTCGGCCGAACAGGCTCACGCCCTGAGTCAGAACGTGAAGTTCCCGCTGGTGTACACCAAGGTCATCGTGCGCAACTGGCAGGCATTCCAGAAGCTTGGTGTGCATGAAATCTACGCTGCCACACAACCCTATAGCCGGATCAAACTGGACTACCCGGTGAGCATGGGTGGCTACGAACACCCACGCGACCCGGCGCAGCCCATTGGCCTGCACATGGTCTACGTACCGACCAGCCCTGACAGCGGCATGAACAGCCGCGACCAGGCGCGCGCCGGGCGTGGGCGGTTATACGGCACACCGTTTGAAGCCCTGGAAAGCCAGTTGCGCGAGCAATTGCAGCGCATGCTTGGCCCGGGTGGCTTCGACCACAGCCAGGACATCCTGGCGATCACCGTCAATCGCTGGCCACACGGCTATGCCTGCTTTACCAATACCCTCTACGACGATCCTGAACAGACCGAACAGTGGATGGAACTGGCACGTAAACCTGTGGGCAAGGTCAGTATTGCCAACTCGGATGCGGCCTGGAGTGCGTATGCCCATGCGGCGATTGATGAGGCATGGCGGGCCGTCGGCGAACTGAGCTGTTTCGGTTGTAGGAGCGGATTTATCCGCGATGGACTGCGCAGCAGTCCCATTTTTGGGGCCGCGTTGCGACCCATCGCGGATGAATCCGCTCCTACAGAGCAAGCGTATCAATCACGCAGATCCGATTCATGAATCGGCTGTTCACGACTGGTTGCGCGCTGGTACTGCGCCGGCCAGGTCGCCTTGTTGCCACCCAGGTCATCATCGGCATGCAACGGCCAGTACGGATCGCGCAGCAGTTCACGCGCGAGGAAGATGATATCGGCCTGCGCCGTGCGCAAGATGGTCTCCGCCTGCATCGGGTCGGTGATCATGCCGACAGTTCCCGTGGCAATCCCCGACTCCTCACGCACTTTGGCAGCAAACTGCGTCTGATACCCAGGCCCGGTGGGAATCTCGGCGTTCACCGACGTGCCACCAGAGGACACATCGATCAGGTCCACCCCCAGTTTGCGCAAACGCTTGGCCAACTCCACGGTTTCATCCGGGTTCCAGCCATCTTCGACCCAATCGGTGGCCGACAATCGCACGAACACCGGCAGCTCCTCAGGCCAGACCTCCCGCACCGCTTCCGTCACCTGCAAGGTCAGGCGAATGCGATTCTCGAAATTGCTGCCGTATTCATCACGCCGCTGGTTGCTCAACGGCGACAGAAACTGATGCAGCAGATAGCCATGCGCGGCATGCACTTCGACCACCTTGAAGCCTGCCGTCAAAGCACGCTGCGCGGCGTCGACAAAGGCCTGTATCACTTCATCGATCTGCGCTTTGCTCATCTCGACAGGCGCAGTGTGCTGCGGGTCGAAGGCAATTTTTGATGGCCCGATCGGTACCCAGCCGCCGTCTGCGGGTTTGACGCTACCCTGCTTGCCCAGCCAGGGCCGATAGGTACTGGCCTTGCGTCCGGCATGTGCCAGTTGGATGCCAGGCACGGCGCCCTGGGCTGTAATAAAGCGGGTAATACGTTGTAACGGCGGGATCTGCGCGTCGTCCCACAAGCCCAGATCCTGGGCGGTGATCCGTCCGTCGGCAGTGACCGCGGTCGCCTCGGTGAAAATCAGCCCGGCGCCGCCCACTGCGCGGCTGCCCAGGTGAACCAGGTGCCAGTCATTGGCCAGGCCGTCGACACTGGAATACTGGCACATCGGTGAAACGGCAATTCGGTTGGGCAGGGTCAAGTGGCGCAGGGTGTAGGGTGCAAGCAGCAGGCTCATGGGGCACCTCTCAAATCAAGTGGTAAGGCTCCAGATGGTTGACCGGCCGACCACAGAATCTTCCCCGCAGGTTCATCGACCAATCATTCTGAGCCTAGACCACTTTGACTCCAGGGTTCAGCGCGGCTCCATATGCGCGATCATCAACTGCACGCTTTCCTGGCCGCGGAACTCGTTGACGTCGAGCTTGTAGGCCAGCTCGACCCAGCGCACGGTCGGGTTGGGCCAGACTTCACGGTCGACGCTGAACGCGATGCCATCGAGCTTGACCGCGCCACACTCGCTTTTGAGCACGACTTTCAGATGCCGCTCGCCCACCACCCGTTGTTCGACCAACTGGAACACCCCGTGAAACAACGGCTCGGGGAAATGCTGCCCCCAAGGGCCGGCATGGCGCAGGGCTCGCGCCAGTTCCAGGTGAAACTCTTCAACAGCCAAGGTGCCATCAGAGAGCAGACGCCCGGTCAGATCCTCTTCGCGCAATTGCCGGCGCACTTCCTGGTCGAATGCCTGGGCAAAGGCCGGGAAGTTGTCGGCAGGCAACGACAGCCCGGCAGCCATGGCATGGCCGCCGAACTTGCTGATCAGCTGCGGGTTGCCTGCCGCCACGGCGTCCAGCGCATCACGGATATGGAAACCTGGCACCGAACGGGCCGAACCCTTGAGCATGCCTTCACCGGCATCGGCAAAGGCGATGGTAGGCCGGTGGTAGCGCTCCTTCAGACGCGAGGCGAGGATACCGATCACCCCCTGGTGCCAGTCCGGCTCGAACAGGCAAAGGCCAAACGGCATCGATTCCACGGGCAGGTCCTTGAGCTGCGCCAGCGCTTCACGCTGCATGCCCTGCTCGATGGACTTGCGATCCTGGTTCAGTTCATCCAGTTGCCCGGCCATTTCCCGCGCCAGGTTGGGGTCGTCGCTGAGCAGGCATTCGATGCCCAGGCTCATGTCGTCCAGGCGACCGGCGGCGTTCAGGCGGGGGCCGAGAATGAATCCCAGGTCGGTAGAGGTGATCCGCGTGTGATCACGCCGGGCAACCTCAAGGATGGCCTTGAGCCCGGGCCGTGCCCGCCCCGCTCTGATCCGCTCAAGCCCTTGATGGACCAGGATGCGGTTGTTGGCGTCCAGAGGCACGACGTCGGCAACGCTGCCCAAGGCGACCAGATCGAGCAGCTCACCGATATTCGGTTGTGGCGCATTGTCGTAATGCCCAAGGCTGCGCAAGCGTGCGCGCAAAGCCATCAGCACGTAGAAAATCACCCCGACTCCGGCCAGCGCCTTGCTCGGGAATTCGCAGCCCGGTTGGTTAGGGTTGACGATGGCATCCGCTACCGGCAACTCATGGCCTGGCAAGTGGTGATCGGTCACCAGCACCTTGAGCCCGGCAGCCTTGGCTGCGGCCACACCCTCGACGCTGGAAATACCGTTATCCACGGTGATCAACAGCTGAGGCTGGCGCTCCAGGGCAACCTGGACGATTTCCGGCGTCAGTCCGTAACCGTATTCGAAGCGATTGGGCACCAGGTAATCGACGTGCGCCGCCCCCAACAGGCGCAAGCCCAGCACACCCACGGTGCTGGCCGTCGCGCCATCGGCATCGAAGTCGCCAACGATCAGGATGCGCTGACGCTGGGCCAGCGCTTCGACCAACAGGTCCACCGCTGCATCGATGCCCTTGAGCTGCTGATAGGGCAGCAGGCGTGCCAGGCTTTTGTCCAGTTCCGTCGCACTTTGCACGCCACGGGCGGCGTACAGACGGGTCAACAGCGGCGGCAGGTCACCAAGGAAGGGCAAGGTTGCGGGCAAGGAACGCGGTTCGATACGCATGAGGCGGTCAGGTCTTCTCTAGGGGGAGTGGAGAACAGCGAATCGCGGGGCAAGCCCGCTCCCACAGGGGTATGCACGGTGGGAGCGGGCTTGCCCCGCGAAATCCAGATCAGTTGTCAGACACGCTCGCCGAGCAGCCACTGCAGCTGGACTTCATGCTGACCGCGGTCGTCGGTGACGAAGATCGTCCCTTCGCTGATCATGACGTCCCACTTGATCGCCCGTGGCATGTCCTGGGCCAAGGTTTCCAGCACCTCTTGTGGCACGGCAGCAATGTTCACGTTCTTCAGGTTCTTGACCGCCGGAACGACCTTGGTTTCCCACACGCGCAGGCTGCCATAGGCCAGCAGGCTGGTGCGCTCGGTACGGCGCGAGCACCAGGTCAGGCGGTCGGCATCAGGCTGACCCACTTCGATCCAGTGCAGCACACGGTCGTCCAGGCTTTTTTCCCACAAAGCCGGCTCATCGACGTCCGACAGGCCGCGACCAAATGCCAGTTGCTCGTTGTAGAACAGCGCATAAGCCAGCAAGCGTACCGCCATGCGTTCCTCAGTCTCCGAGGGATGACGGGCGATGGTCTGCTTGACGCTTTCGTACACACCACGATCGAGGTCGGTGAGGTTCAGTTCAAACTTATAGGTCGTGGAGGGCTGGGCCATGGCGGGTTTCTTGCGCAGAGAAAAAGTCGCCCAGTCTAACCGATCCGTGGATTCCTTGCCCCGCGACAGTATCTGAGCGCGCTCGCGTGTGATAAAAACGGGGGCTCTGACCCGCCGCCACGGACGCCACATGCCTACGCCCAGCAAACCGCTCGCCGGACTGAAAGTCATCGAACTCGGCACCTTGATCGCCGGCCCCTTTGCGTCGCGTATCTGCGCCGAATTCGGTGCTCAGGTCATCAAGGTCGAGTCGCCCGATGGCGGCGACCCCCTGCGCAAGTGGCGCAAGTTGTATGAGGGCACTTCGCTGTGGTGGTTCGTCCAGGCCCGTAACAAGCAGTCGCTGACGCTCAACCTCAAGCATGCCGAAGGGATCGAGATTCTCAAAAAGCTGCTCGCCGATGCCGATATCCTTATCGAGAACTTTCGTCCCGGCGTGCTGGAAAAGCTCGGTCTGGGCTGGGACACCCTCCACGCCCTGAACCCGAAGCTGGTCATGGTGCGTCTGCCTGGCTTCGGCCAGACCGGTCCGATGAAAGACCAGCCAGGTTTTGGCGCAGTCGGTGAGTCGATGGGCGGGCTGCGCTACATCACCGGCTTCGAAGACCGCCCACCGGTGCGTACCGGCATTTCCATCGGCGACTCCATTGCTGCGCTCTGGGGCGTGATCGGCGCCTTGATGGCCCTGCGTCATCGCGAGGTCAACGGCGGTGATGGCCAGGTGGTGGACGTCGCCTTGTACGAGGCCATCTTCGCCATGATGGAAAGTATGGTGCCGGAGTTCGACGTGTTCGGTTTTATCCGCGAACGCACGGGCAACATCATGCCAGGCATCACCCCCTCGTCGATTCACACCAGTGCCGATGGCAAGCATGTGCAGATCGGCGCCAATGGCGATGCCATCTTCAAGCGCTTCATGCAGGCCATAGGCCGCCCGGACCTTGCCGATGACCCGACGCTGGCTAGTAACGATGGCCGCGACCTGCGCCGTGACGAACTGTACGGCGTCATTGACCGCTGGGCGCGGACCCTGCCGCTGGATGAGGTCATGCAATTGCTCAACGACGCGCAGGTCCCGGCCAGCCGGATCTTCAGTGCCGAAGACATGTTCAGCGACCCGCAGTTTCTCGCCCGCGAAATGTTCCTGCAGGCCAAACTGCCCGACGGCAAGCCATTCAAGATGCCAGGGATTGTCCCCAAGTTGTCGGAAACCCCAGGCTCCAGCGAGTGGGTCGGCCCGGAACTGGGTGCCCACACCGAGCAGTTGCTGGGTGAGTTGGGCTACGACGCGCCGAGCATTGCCCGCCTGCGTGAACAGGGCGCGGTATGAAACAGCGCAGCTAATCCGGTGACCGGCCCGACGGTGGAGACTCGTACATGAGCGAACGCAGGCGACCGCGGTGCCGCATGCTGCTGGCATTGCTGCTCGGTACCCTGCTGGGTACCAGCCTACCCGGTGCTGCCTGGGCCAAGGAGCGATTGTTCTGGCTGCTGCGCGACCTGCCACCACTGACCATCTTCGAAGGCACGGGCAAAGGCCAGGGGGTCGTGGATCAACTGCTGCCCATGCTGATCGAAAAAATGCCGGAGTACGACCACAGCATCATTCGGGTCAACCGCGCACGTGGCAATCAGATGCTCCAGGAAGGCCGCTTCACCTGCGATCCCACACTGCTCTGGACACCTGAACGCGCCAAGTTCGTCCACTTTTCACAACCGAGCCTGGGTGTGCTCAGCAGTGGTCTGGTGGTGCGCCAACAGGATCAGCCGCTGCTCAAGCCTTACCTGAACAATCAAGAAGTCGACCTGCGCAGATTGCTTGAAAGTACGTCACTGAAACTGGGCGTGGTTGCCGAACGCAGCTATAGCCCGCCAGTCGACGCCTTGCTCAAGGTCCTGCCGGCCACGACCCTCAGTCGCCACTTTGGCAATGATGCCGTGACCAACCTGCTGCAGATGCAGCAACGCGAGCGCTTGCAGTTGTTGCTCGGCTATTGGCCGGAGGTCCGTTACCTGGTTCAGCAGCAAGGCTGGAAAATCGAGGATTACAGCTTCTATCCCATCGAGGGGGTGGCACGCTATCAGTTCATCCACGTCGGCTGCGCCGATACCCCACTGGGTCGTGAGGCCGTCGGCCATATCAATCAACTGCTCAAAACCTTGCGCCGCGATACCCTGCCCCACCTGTACGCGCAATGGCTGGATCCGGCGCTACGCGAGCATTACCTGGAGGACAGCCAGCAATTCTTCAGCGATCTGCCTTGAACAGGCAAAAAGAAACCCCGAACGTTGGGGAGACCGCTCGGGGTTAAACAAAAGTCCCGCAGGACTTCTCGCGACAGTTGAAGGGTATCGGAGCAAAATACCGATCAACTGCCCTTATTCATTCTGATTGCGCGCCAGGACAAAGGTTCACTTTCAGACGGTCTGAATCCCTACACTGGTCGAACGGAGCCCACGTTGAGCACCTCCCCCTTACCGCCATTGCGTGTCGTCCTGGCAGACGACCATCCAATTTTTCGTATCGGCTTACAGGCTGTGCTCGAACAGATACCCGGGGTGAAAGTCATCGCGCAAGCCGGCAGCCCGAAAGAACTGCTCAGCCACTTGCAGGCGCTGGAGTGCGATGTGCTGGTGACTGACTTCATGATGCCGGTCGAGCAGCAGAATGATGGCCTGAAACTACTCGAGCAGATTCGCCGGCAACTACCGAAATTGCCCATTCTGGTAGTGACCATGCTCAACAATGCCGGGCTGTTCAGGGCCATGCTCGGCCTCGGCGTAAACGGCCTGCTGAGCAAGGCCAGCCTGGCGGATGAACTGCCCCAGGCGATCAATTGCCTGTCACGGGGCAATGTCTACCTGGCAGCTTCAGTTCAACACCTGTTGCTTCAGGACGGTGCGGTCCGTGAGGACAAGATAGCTGTCAAGGATCCCCTGTCACCCAGGGAACTGGAGGTAACTCGCCTGCTCGCCGCTGGTCATACGGTAAGCCAGATCGCCACGCTGCTCAGCCGCAGCAAACAGACTGTCAGTACCCAGAAAGTCAGTGCCATGCGCAAACTGGGCGTCGCCAATGATGCCGCGCTGTATCTCTACTTGCAGGAACACGGGCTGTCCTGAGCCGGCCTCAGGCCATGGCCTGTTGTTTGAGGCTCGCGCCCGCTCGCAAGTCGATCCATTGCTGCAGCTCGGCCCCCGGCATTGGCCGGGCAATGAAATAGCCCTGCATCACCGGTTGCCCCAGATCTTTGAGCGCCAGCAGATCGTCAGCCGTCTCTACACCTTCGACCACCACATTAAGGCTCATGCGCCGCGCCATCATCAGCGCCCCCGCCACCACTGCAGCTTTACGGCCATCATGGGCCATGCCGCGGATAAATTCGCTAGGCAGTTTCAACTCACTGAACGGCAGCTCCAGCAAACGCTGCACGTTGGAAACCCCCATGCCAAAGTCGTCGATGGACAATTGGCAACCGAGAATCCGCAAGTGCAACAGCCCAGCGAGTTGCTGGCTGTCCAAGGTACCGCCAGCGGTTTCGACAATTTCCAGGGTCAACGCGCTGGCAGGAATAGCGTGACGCTCCAGGGCGGCCTTGACCTGGTCATGGAAGTCATGACGCGCCAGCAATTGCGGGTCAATATTCACTGCAACGGGCATTGCTTTGCCAGTGCGAGATTGGAACTGGGCGCTGAATACCAGGGCCTGCTCAAGGACATGCCAACTCAAGGTGTCGAACAAACCAGCGCGCTCGATGTGCGCAAAGAACTGCGCAGGTGACAAAACCCCCAGGGTGGGATGCTGCCAGCGTACCAGTGCTTCGACGCCCACCAACTTGCCATCGAAACAAACCTTGGGTTGATAGTGCACTACCCATTGCTCCTGGCTTTGCAACAGTTCTGCTGCCGTCAGGTTGTGCAACTCAGGATACTGCGGCGCCGCGACAGTCTGCTGCTCGGTGTGATCTTGCTCCAGGTAGCTGCGCAGCAACTGATGCAGGACGAGACTGGTGGCCGGTTTTTGCACGCAGCCCAGCACGTTCAGACCCAGTTGCCGCGCCAGATCACCCACGCTGTCGATCACACAGGGCTCGGCGCCGCTGAGAATGACCAAGGCCTTCGCCAACCCGCTTTCGGCCAGGTGGCGGATCAATGCCAGGCCGTCAGCGCCCTCCATCTGCAAGTCGCAGATGGCGATATCGACCCGCCCGCGTCGTGACAGGGTCTGACAGGCGACCTCAACGGAATCAGCCGTCAGTACATCAAACACCCCATTGGCGTTGAGCATTTGATGCAATGCCATGAGCTGAAAAGGGTGGTCCTCCAGAATCAAAACCTTGAGAGTGTGCATGCGTTTACCCCGCAGTTGCAGTCATGTGCGACAGCACAGACGCCACTCTAGGCAAATACGTCTGACCAACCTATCGGACAAGTCCTAAAGTTCGCCCGGAATTTCCTGTAGTTCTTTATCTATATCGACCTTGAGTTGAAGCATCACCCGGTCCAGCGCAACCCAGGCTGTCTGTAGCGCATTAGTCGCAGGATCGCGGCATGCCCGCGTCAACGCCGCACACGCCTGCGCCAACGGCAACGCATCAATCAGGCAGGCAACGCCTTCGAGCCGATGCAAGGACGCCCGCGCAGCTTCCAGGGCCTGGCCCGATATGGCTTCAGCGAGCAGCGACTGTTCTTCGCCAAGGTTCTTGTACAGCTCTTCGAGCATGCGCCGCATGACCCGGTCATTGGCCTGGGTCATCTGCTGCAATGTCTGCATGCGGAAGCTGTGCAGTGGCGCGTGTGCCTCGATCACTGCCGCCAAACGGTCAAGGGAAACCGGTTTGACCAGCAATTCGTCCATCCCCGCCGCCAGGCAACGCTCACGCTCCTCTTTCAGGGCATTGGCGGTACACCCAATGATCGCGGTGTCCGGTCGCAAGTGCAGGCGCTCCAGGCGACGGATGCCGCGGGCCAGGGCGTAGCCGCTCATCACCGGCATATTGCAGTCTGTCAGCACCAGATCGAAGCGTTCGGCCTGCCAGGCGTCCAACGCTGCCTGACCATTTTCCACCGCCAACACCTGATGACCGAGAAACTCCAGTTGCTGGCTGAGCACCAGGCGATTGGCGGACAGGTCATCGACTACCAGAATACGTCTCGCAGGGCCGCTCTGGCGCAGCGCAGTGACCGTCGCAGAGGCTGCCTGCGCCTGGGCAACGGGTTCCAAGGTGAGCTCAACGCGTACCTCGGTACCCTTGCCCGGCACGCTGTGCAGGCTGATAGTACCGCCCATGAGTTCCACCAGTTGCCGACAGATACTCAGGCCCAGGCCAGACCCGCCATACTCTGAGGCTGAACGCGCACTGGCCTGGGTAAACGGGGTGAACAATTCTGTCTGCTGCTGCGCACTGATGCCAATTCCGCTGTCCCGTACGCTCAACAGCAAGCCGACCGCCGATGGCGCCTGCTGCCCGGTACGGCTGACGTGGACGCTCACGTGGCCCAGGTGAGTGAACTTGAGCGCATTGCCCAGCAAGTTGACCAACACCTGGCGCAGGCGCAATGGGTCGAACCAGTACGCCCCTTGCGCGTCCTCTGCGACCTGCAACTGCAGGTCCAACCCTTGCGCCAGGGCCTGGTTGCGAAATTGACTGACAATACCTTCGACAAACGGCAGTAGCGCTGTGGCTTGTGGCGCCAGTTGCAGGCTACCCGCTTCGATTCGCGCCAGATCCAGGCTGTCACCGATCAAGGCAATCAGCTCACTGGCGGATCGATGTGCGGTCTCCAACCCGGATGACGGTGTCTGCCCCTTGGCCAGTGCAGTCTCCCGCTCAAGCTCCAGCAAACCGATGATCACCGCGATGGGCGTACGGATCTCGTGGCTCATGGTCGCCAGAAAGGCACTTTTGGCGTCATTGGCCTGTTCGGCTTGCTGACGTGCTTCCACCAGCTCGGCTTCCAGTTGCTTGCGCTCGGTGATGTCGATCCAGCCACCGAGCAACCCCTGCAATTGCCCGTCAGCTCGGTAAAACGGCACGGTCCATTGATAGGCATCGGTGCATTGGCCGTCGATCTCGATGCGACGGTCGACGAACAACGGTTTCGGGTCCTGGAGCAAACTCAGGTAGTCCGCGTGCAACTGAGCAGCCAACTCCGGCGGAATGATGCTGATGTCGGTCAAACGATGCCCTCTGGCATCCTCCAGACGCAACGAAAACGCCTGTTCGTAGCTTTTGTTACAGGTGATCAGCCGGCCTTGCAGATCTCGAACATAAATCGGGTTGGGAATACCGTCGAGCAACGCACGCTTGAATGCCAGCTGGTCGTTCAGGGCCTCCTCGGCCTTCTCCCGCTGGCTGATCTGGGCGCGCAGGCGACTGCTCCAGACCAGCGAAACCAGGCCAAACAGCACAGCCGCAGCCACAGCCCAATAGACCCATGGCGCAATCCGTTGCCAGGCTGGCGCCGGCGGGGACTGCGCGCCCAGCCACCTCATCCTCAGGGCACGAAACTCGGCGACCGGGAAAGCTTCCAGAGCCTTGTTCAGAATAGTCTCAAGCTCCGGTGCACTGCTTCGCACAGAGAACAGATCGGGCGCCCACATACCTTCGACGCTACGCCCCACCTTGAGTGTCGGATCATTGCTCAGTACACCGTAGGCACCCACTTCGCTGTCGATGGTTGCCACCGCCTCGCCACTGCGCACCATTTCTCGTGCCTGCTCAAGCGAGTCCACCAACAACAGGCGGATGCCAGGATGAGACTGGCGAATGCTGCTTTCCAGTACATGCTGGGCAGGTAGTGTCAGTGTCTTCCCGTTCAACTCCTCCAGTGACGCCAGCCCCAACTGTGGCTGGCGAACAATGAATACCCAGTTCTGCCCGCCAAAGGAATGGGTGAAGTTGAGGAACTCCCGTCGCTCCGGCGAATCGCTCAGGGTAGTGCTCATGTCCGCCTGGCCAGTTTTGAGCAGCTCCAGGCTGTGGACAATAGAGGTGGCCGGTGTATAGACAAACTGCAGGCCGGTCAGCTGCGCAACCGTGGCCAGGACATCACTGTTAAGGCCTACCCAGTCACCTTGGCGATTACGAAACAAGTACGGCGGGTACTGGCTGCCGACTACGGTCACGGTCGGATTGCGGGCAATCCATTCACGCTCCTGAGCGCTCAGCGCCACCCGGTGATGGGACACATCCGAACCAAGCCCGGACGTCCAGCGCCTGAGAATTTCACTGCGTACCGAATCATCAAGGCTGGCCAATGCCCGGTCGAACAGTGCTTGCAATGGCCGATCCCGGGCACGCATGGCAAAGGCGAAACCTATAGGCGGCAGAGCGCTGGGACCGACAACCTGCAGCCCCAGATAAGGACGCAGGGTGTTGTAGGCACGGATGATGATTTCATTGCCGACGAACGCATCCACCTCGCCCTGATTCACCGCCTCCAGCGCACTGCTAAGGTTAGGCGCCAGAATCACCGAGCTTTGCGGATAGACCCGCTGCATCACCTGAATATCGGCATAGCCGTCGAGCAGTACAATCTTCTTCCCGGCCAGAGACTCATGGGGAACCGCTGCGCCACCGCGCACCACCACCATGGAGCGGTCCGGAATGTAGTCTTCGGTAAACACCAGGTCTGGCACGCTGCGCTCAAATCCGTTGGCACTGGTAAGCACATCGATCTTGCCCTGATGCAGCGCCTCGATGGCTTCCTCGCGTTTGGCGAAGGCCTGTACCTGCGTGCGCACACCCAGGCGGCGCGCGACCAGACTCAGGTAGTCGGCACTGATGCCCAGGTAGCGGTTTCGGTCGATGGTGATATCCACCGGCTCATAATCGGCAAAGGAAATACCCACCCGTATCACCCGTGAAGGGCCGAGCCACTGCTGTTCCGCCTGGCTCAACGGCATTGGCTCAAGGTCGATGAACGGTGGTACCAGGGTAAAGGGCAGTTGCGCAGCCAGCGCCCAGGTCCCTGTGCAGATCCACAGCAGACAGGACAGCACGAATGCTGCTGATCGTCGGTGTCCTTTGCTCATTGATGCTCCATCGATGTGCCCTGACGCTGGCCAGGGCAGAAACAGAAAAGCCCGTCAGAGACGGGCTTTTCTGTCAGCCTATCGTACGATCAAAGCGGCTTGCCGCGATTGCCATGCTGACCAACGAAAGCCTGTACCGCCTTCAGATCATTGGCCAGAACCGTGCAACGCTCTTCGCGCTCGAACAGATCGCTCAGGTGCGCAGGCAACTCAAGGGCTTTGCCGACGCCAGCCTTCTCCACTGCTTCGGGGAACTTGACCGGGTGTGCAGTACCCAGCACCACCATTGGCGTGTCCAGGCTACGGCGGCATTCGCGCGCGGCCTTGACCCCGATGGCGGTGTGCGGATCGAGCACTTCGCCGGTCTGGGCAAAGACTTCGGCAATGGTTTCGCAGGTTTGCGCGTCATCGACGGCCAGCGAATCAAACAGCTTGCGCGCTTCGGTCCAGCGATCCTGCTCGACGCTGAAACCACCACCCTGCTTGAAGTTTTCCATCAACCCGGCAATGGCAGCACCGTTGCGACCGTGCAGGTCGAACAGCAAACGCTCGAAGTTGGACGAAACCATGATGTCCATCGACGGCGACAGGGTCGCGTGCAGGGTTTCCTTGACGTACTGGTTGCCGCTCATGAAGCGGTGCAGGATGTCATTGCGGTTGGTGGCGACGATCAGCTGGCTGATCGGCAGGCCCATGTTGCGTGCCAGGTAACCGGCGAAGATATCGCCGAAGTTACCGGTCGGTACCGAGAATGCCACCGAACGCGCCGGGCCACCCAACTGCAGGGCGGCGTGGAAGTAGTAGACGATCTGGGCCATGATCCGCGCCCAGTTGATCGAGTTGACTGCCACCAGACGAGTGCCTTTGAGGAAGCTCTGATCAGCGAAGCTGGCCTTGACCATTTCCTGGCAGTCGTCGAAGTTGCCTTCGATGGCGATGTTGTGGATGTTGTCGCCGAAGATGGTCGTCATCTGCCGGCGCTGAACTTCCGATACACGCTGGTGCGGGTGCAGGATGAAGATATCGACGTTGTCGCAACGACGGCAGCCTTCGATGGCCGCAGAGCCGGTGTCACCACTGGTAGCGCCGATGATCACGACGCGCTCGTTACGCTTGGCCAGTACGTGGTCAAGCAGACGCCCCAGCAGTTGCAGGGCAAAGTCCTTGAACGCCAGGGTCGGGCCGTGGAACAGCTCCAGCACCCATTCATTGCTGCCCAGCTGACGCAGCGGTGCGACGGCGGCGTGAGCGAACTCGCCGTAGGTTTCTTCGAGAATCTTTTTGAAGTCGGCATCGGCAATGCTGCCGGTGACGAACGGGCGCATCACCCGGAAAGCCAGCTCGTGGTACGGAAGACCGGCCCAGGAGGCAATTTCTTCCTGGGTGAAACGTGGCAGGTTTTCCGGTACGTACAGACCGCCATCGCTGGCCAGGCCAGCCAGCAGGACGTCTTCAAAATTCAGGGCCGGTGCCTGCCCGCGGGTACTGATATAACGCATGACCTAATCCTCTAACGCAAAGACTGCTCAGTTCAGTTGTTCGACGCGGATACGCACGACGTTGCCAACCACATCCTGCAAAGCTTCCAGGGCGGTAATGGCATCATTCATGCGTTGTTCGAGCACACTGTGGGTGAGCAGGATCATTGGCACCAGGCCGTCTTGTTCCTCGACTTCCTTCTGCATGATCGATTCGATGTTGATACCGCGCTCCGACAGGATGCTGGCAACCTGGGCCAGTACACCCGGGTGATCCTTCGCCTGGATACGCAGGTAGTAGGCAGATTCGCAGGCTTCGATCGGCAGGATCGGGTGCGCCGACAGCGAGTCTGGCTGGAAGGCCAGGTGCGGCACACGGTTTTCCGGATCGGAAGTCATGGCACGAACCACATCAACCAGGTCGGCAACGACCGAGGATGCGGTCGGTTCCATACCGGCGCCAGCGCCGTAGAACAGGGTGGAGCCCGCGGCATCGCCGTTGACCATGACCGCGTTCATCACACCGTTGACGTTGGCGATCAGGCGATCGGCCGGAATCAACGTCGGGTGTACGCGCAGCTCGATACCATTGGCGGTGCTGCGGGCCACGCCCAAGTGCTTGATGCGGTAGCCGAGGGCTTCGGCATAGTTCACGTCAGCGGTGGTCAGCTGCGTGATGCCTTCGGTGTAAGCCTTGTCGAACTGCAGCGGGATACCAAAGGCAATGGAGGCCAGGATGGTCAGCTTGTGCGCAGCATCGATACCTTCGACGTCGAAGGTCGGATCGGCTTCGGCATACCCCAGGGCCTGGGCTTCGGCCAGCACGTCAGGGAAGGCACGGCCTTTCTCGCGCATTTCGGTGAGGATGAAGTTGCCGGTGCCGTTGATGATCCCGGCCACCCAGTTGATGCGGTTGGCCGACAACCCTTCACGGATGGCCTTGATCACCGGAATGCCGCCTGCCACTGCTGCTTCGAAGGCAACGATAACGCCCTTCTCGCGCGCCTTGGCGAAAATCTCGTTGCCGTGCACGGCGATCAGCGCCTTGTTGGCGGTCACCACGTGCTTGCCATTCTCGATAGCCTTGAGCACCAGCTCGCGGGCCAGGGTGTAGCCGCCGATCAGCTCAATGACAATGTCGATTTCCGGGTTCGTTGCGACCTCGAATACATCAGCGGTAATGGGGGTACCGGTAATCTGGCAATTCGGGTTTGGCGAACGCATGGCAATCTGCGCCACTTCGATACCACGCCCGGCACGGCGGGCGATTTCCTCGGCGTTACGCTGAAGTACATTGAAGGTACCGCCACCGACGGTCCCCAACCCACAGATGCCTACTTTGACCGGTTTCACTGTGAACTCCCCATTGAACGACGCGAAGCCGTTCGTGATATCAGCCGTCTCCCCATGGTGACGGCTCGCTTGTTGAATTATTTACCGCCGGCCAACGCCAGCTTGGCCACCTGCGGTGCCGGTTGATAACCCGGAATTACCTGACCGTCTTCAAGAACGATGGCCGGGGTACCGTTGACACCAATCGACTGGCCCAGCTGGAATTGCTTGCTGACCGGGTTGGCGCATTTGGCAGCCTTGATTTCTTTGCCGTCGATCATCTTGTCCAGCGCGGCCTTGCGGTCGCTGGAACACCAGACAGCTTGCAGTTGTTCATCGCCCGGGGAGCCGAGGCCCTGGCGCGGGAAGGCTACGTAGCGCACTTCGATACCGCGACGGTTGAGCTCAGGAACTTCGGCGTGCAGCTTGTGGCAGTACGGGCAGGTTGTGTCGGTAAACACAGTGATGTGCGATTTGGTTTCGCCCTTGGCAGGATAAACCACCATCTCTGCGGCTGGAATAGCATTGATGCTCTTGGCGATGGCCTGACGCTCGGTTTTTTCCGTCAGGTTGACCGGCTTGCCGTCCTGGATCTGGAACAGATAGCCCTGCACCACGAACTGGCCGTCGGCGCTGGCGTAAAGTACACGGCCGCCTTCAAGCTTGACTTCATACAGACCGTTCAACGGGCTTGAGGCAACGCTTTCGACCGGCACACCGATTTCCAGGGATTGCAGGGTCTTGCGGATCGCCTGCTCGGCGTTGTCAGTGGCAGCGGCAAAAGTGCTGACCAGCGCCAGGGCGGCGGTGGCGATAATCTGGGTCACGCGCATGGGAACTCCTGAAGGCGGGCAAAGGGCCAGTCGAGCAACACCTGCCTTGAAATGACGGCGGTCGGACGGCCCTTGGTGCAAACCGCCCAAGCCTACCACATCACGCCCGCACAGACCGCCCCCTGGCGATACACGCGCGCTGCGATCAACCACGTGGGTGATGGCGAGCGTGCAGCTCCTGCAAGCGTGCGCGGGCGACATGGGTGTAGATCTGGGTGGTCGACAGGTCGCTGTGGCCCAGCAGCATCTGCACCACGCGCAAATCGGCGCCGTGGTTGAGCAAGTGCGTGGCGAAGGCGTGGCGCAAGGTGTGCGGCGACAGGCTCTTGCTGATGCCCGCAACCTGGGCCTGATGCTTGATGCGATGCCAGAAGGTCTGCCGCGTCATCTGCTCGCCGCGCAGGCTGGGGAACAGCACATCGCTCGGCCGTCCGCCGAGCAGCTCGTTGCGACCGTCACGCACGTAGCGCTCGATCCACACCACGGCCTCTTCGCCCATGGGCACCAGGCGTTCCTTGCTGCCTTTACCCATCACGCGCAATACGCCCTGGCGCAGATTGACCTGGTCCAGGGTCAGGCTGACCAGCTCGGTGACGCGTAAACCGCAGGCATAGAGGACTTCCAGCATGGCCCGATCGCGCTGACCAATTGGCTCGCTGAGGTCCGGCGCCCGCAACAACGCCTCCACATCTTCTTCGGACAGCGACTTGGGTAGCGGCCGCCCCAACTGCGGCATCTCGACTTGCAGGGTGGGATCGACCCCAATCAGCTTTTCCCGCAGCAGATAACGATAGAAGCCACGCACACCGGAGAGAAAGCGTGCAGTCGATCGCGGTTTGTAGCCCTGATCCAGGCGCCAGGCCAGGTGATCGAGAATCAGCTCGCGCCCGGCATCGGGCAAGGCCACGCCATGCTCCTGCAGCCAGCCATTGAACAGTGCCAGATCGCTGCGGTAGGACTCACGGGTATTGTCGGCCAGGCCTTTTTCCAGCCACAAGGCATCGAGGAACTGGTCAATCAGGGGATGCTCTAGTGCAGGCATGACAACTCAACGGCAAAAGACAAAAACAAGGAATTGCCGCTAGTCTTCCACAACACGGTCGGCATAGGGAAATGGCATGAGCGAACAACAGATATTGCTGACCTTCGGTGGCATTGGTGGCGCCGCCCTCGCCTGCCAGTGGCTGGCCTGGCGCCTGAAGCTGCCGGCCATCCTCTTTCTGCTGCTCAGCGGCATTGTCGCCGGGCCGATTCTCGGCTGGCTTGATCCACAAGAGATGTTCGGCCCGCTGCTGATGCCCCTGGTGTCGCTGGCGGTGGCACTGATTCTGTTCGAAGGCAGCCTGACCCTGCACCTGTCGCAATGGCGCGAGATCGGTACCGTTGTCCGGCGCATGGTCACCCTTGGCGCGTTGTCTACCTGGCTGATCATCACCCTGGCCACCCACTGGTTGCTCGGCTTTGACTGGATGCTGGCGACCTTGTTCGGCACCTTGACCCTGGTCACCGGCCCTACCGTCATCGTGCCGATGTTGCGCGTGGTACGACCGAAATCGACCATCGCCAACATCCTGCGTTGGGAAGGCATCGTCATCGATCCGATCGGCGCGCTGTTGGCGGTGGTGGTGTACAGCTTCATTATCGCCAGCGCCGCAGGCGACGGCCTGAGCCACAGCCTGATGACCTTTGCCGGTGTGATCCTCTGCGGCAGCGCCTTTGGCGTCGCCGGGGGCTGGATCCTCGGCCAGGTCATGCGCGAACAGTGGCTACCCGAATACCTGCACAACCTGGCATCCCTGGCCGCCGTGCTGGGCATCTTCATTGCGTCCAACCAGGTCATGCACGAATCCGGCTTGCTGGCGGTGACCATCATGGGCATGTGGCTGGCCAACATGAAAGGCGTGGATGTCCGGCAGATCCTGCACTTCAAGGAGAACCTGAGCGTCCTGCTGATTTCCGGGCTGTTCATTCTCCTCGCCGCTCGCCTGGACCTGAATGCGCTGATCGGTCTTGGACCGGCAGTGCTGGCGCTGCTGTTGATCATTCAGCTGCTCGCACGGCCGCTGAATGTCGCACTGTCGACCTGGGGCTCGCAATTGAACTGGCGCGAACGCGCCTTGCTGAGCTGGATTGCCCCGCGCGGGATTGTCGCAGCAGCGGTTTCGGCGATCTTCGCCATTCGCCTGCATGAGGCTGGCCATGAAGGCGCCTTGCTTCTGGTACCGCTGACCTTTGCCGTGATCATCGGCACGGTGGTGCTGCAAAGTGCCACGGCGCGTCCACTCGCGCGTATGTTGAAGGTCGCCGAGCCGGCCCCCAGTGGTTTTCTGATTGTCGGTGCCAACCCGCCAGCCCGGACCATCGCCAAGGCCTTGCAGCAACTGGACTGCCGGGTGCTGCTGACCGATTCGAGCTGGGAAAACATCCGTGCGGCGCGCATGGAGGGACTACCCACCTACTTTGGCAACCCGGCTTCCCAGCATGCCGACGCCCACCTGGACCTGGTCGGCCTCGGCCACCTGCTCGGGCTTTCGCCGTCCGGTGAGCTGAACACCCTGGCCTGCGCGCGCTTTCGTCATGACTTCGGCCACGCGCGGCTGTTCGTCCTCGCCAGTGGCCTGGAGGCACGACGCAGCGACAAACACCGCGCCAGCGAAGAACATCGCGGACACGTCCTGGGCACCCAAGCCCTGACCTACGTGCAACTGGCCAACCAGTTACATCAGGGCGCCGAGCTGTACAGCACCCACCTGACCGACACCTTTGGCTGGGAGGACTATCAGGCACTGCATGGCGAACGCGCGACCCTGCTGTTTGCCCGAGACGGCAGTGGCTGGGTGCATGTGTTCGGTCCAGACAGCGTGCTCAAGCCGGGGGCTGGGTGGACGGTGGTGGCGCTGATTCAGCCGGAGCAAAGCTGATCGCGGGGGGGGGGAACTACCCCCCCGAGAGGAGAGTTGTCCCGCCAAAGACCCGGAA
>NZ_JBMOWO010000024.1:0-67028 GCF_049310525.1 Pseudomonas sp. GZD-222 | reverse complement strand
GCTACATAAGAGTCGCTTTGTGACCCCCCCTCCACCCCTGTGTTAGCCCCTCTCCCCCCGCGAAGGATTCAGAACCCGGGCAATACCGGCACTGGCCGCTTGTCGTCATCAATGGCAACAAAGCTGAACAAGCCATGGATCGCCTTTTCGCGACTGTCGCAGCTCATGCTTTCGACAAACACCTCAACCTCGACCTTGAGGCTGGTGTTGCCGACAGTGACTACCCGGCCTACCAGTTCGACGATAGAACCGGCAGCAATCGGATGCTTGAAGTCGATGCGGTCGGTAGACACGGTCACCAGCGGCAGCCGGCAAAAGCGCGTGGCGGCGATGAACGACACTTCGTCCATCCAGGCCAGGGCGGTTCCGCCAAACAAGGTGTTGTGGTGGTTGGTGGTGGACGGGAACACCGCTTTGGTGACGCGGGTCACCGACAGTTCGGTGCGGCGTTCGATTTCCTGCTCTCTGGGGCTCATACACTTCACATCTGGGACAAATTGCAGACAACAAAAAAGCAGCCCGAAGGCTGCTTTTTTCGCATGGTGGCCGCAGCCACCGGTCAAACTGTCATCAGGACAGTTTTTCCTTGATGCGAGCGGCTTTACCGGACAGGTCGCGCAGGTAGTACAGCTTGGCTTTACGCACGTCACCACGACGTTTCACGGCCAGGCTGTCGATTTGCGGGCTGTAGGTCTGGAAAGTACGCTCTACACCAACACCGTTGGAGATCTTGCGAACAGTGAAAGCGCTGTTCAGACCACGGTTACGCTTGGCGATTACAACGCCTTCGAAAGCCTGCAGACGCGAACGATCGCCTTCCTTCACTTTCACCTGAACGACAATGGTGTCGCCCGGGGCAAAGGTCGGGATCTCTTTGGACATCTGCTCAGCTTCGATCTGCTGAATGATTTTGTTGGTCATGCTGTGCTCCTAAGGTAAATCGTCGGATCTACCATCGATACGTTAACTATCGTCCCGCTCTCGGAGATACTCCTCGAGCAGCTTCTTCTCTTCTCCAGAAAGTGAGCGACTTTCCAGAAGATCGGCGCGTCGTTCATAGGTCCGCCCAAGGGACTGCTGTAAACGCCATCGCCGGATGTGTGCATGGTTGCCACTAAGCAACACGTCGGGAACACGCTGATCCGCATACACCTCCGGTCGGGTGTAGTGCGGGCAATCAAGCAGACCATCGGTAAAGGAGTCTTCCTCCGCCGAGTCCGCATGCCCTAAAGCTCCGGGCAGCAGTCGCGTAACCGCATCAATCAGGACCATCGCCGGCAGCTCGCCACCAGACAGTACATAGTCGCCAATCGACCACTCTTCATCGACATGAGCATCAATAAAACGCTCGTCAATGCCTTCATAACGACCGGCTATCAGGATCAACGATTCCTGCTTCGCCAGGTCTTTGACCGCCGACTGAGTCAGCTTGCGGCCTTGCGGGCTCAGGTAAATCACCTTTGCCGCCTCTCCAGTTGCTTGCCTGGCATGTACCAGGGCGTCTTCCAGAGGCTTGATCTTCATCACCATGCCCGGACCACCGCCAAACGGCCGATCATCCACCGTATGGTGACGATCTGTGGTGTAGTCCCGCGGGTTCCAGCAGGTCAATTGCAACAACCCCTGTTTTACCGCTCGGCTGGTAATGCCGTACTCACTGATGGCCGAGAACATCTCGGGAAACAGCGTTATGACGTCTACGCGCAGGCTGGCCATTGCTTAGAAGTCCGCGTCCCATTCCACCCTCATTTCGCCTGCATCCAGGTCGATTGCCAGCACGCATTGCTCTGTGTAGGGCAACAACCGCTCGCGATCATCCAGGCTGCCCGCGCAGGGCTTGACCACCAATACATCGTTCGCGCCGGTCTCCAACAGGTGATCAACCTTGCCGAACAGTTGTTCGTCCTGGTTGATGACTTTCAGACCTACCAACTGGTACCAGTAGTACTCGTCGCTAGGCAGGTTGGGCAGAAGGCTTCGCGAGATACAAATCTCATAACCGCTCAGAAGACGGGCTTCATCACGATCGTCGAGGCCTTTGAGCTTGGCGACCAGATCCTTTTGAGTGGAACGGCCACTGACCAGCTCGACCTGTTTTACCTTCCCTTCGTGCCGAAGCGTCCAGTTAGGGTAATCCAACAGGTTTTCAATCGGATCGGTAAAGGAAAAGACCTTCACCTCGCCGCGAACGCCGTGAACCGAAAAAATCTTGCCAACAACGATCAAGTCATCAGCTTTTTCTGGCGTCGCGCTCATCGTGCTCAGGCAGCAGCCTTGGCAGCTTGTTTCAGCAGTTGAGCAACGCGCTCGGACGGCTGTGCGCCAACGCTCAGCCAGTGAGCAACGCGGTCTTCTTTAACGGACAGACGAACTTCCTGACCACGAGCGATAGGGTTGAAGAAACCAACCTGCTCGATGTGCGAACCGGTAACCGGGTTACGCGAGTCGGTCACGGTCAGGGTGTAGAATGGGCGCTTTTTAGAGCCACCACGGGCAAGACGGATGGTTAGCATTGAACATCGTTCCTGTAGTCGGTGCTGCAAATCATAATGCACAGCGGGCACACGGGTGCCCGAAAGGCCGCATATTCTCAAGGAATACACGGACTTTTGCAAATGCCTTTTTACCTGAGCGAAAAGGCCTGCCTGCAGATTTGCGAATAAGCTGCCCTATATAAGGCAGCGGTGTCCCGCCGAGGGCGGGGTTCCGATCGTCGGCACAGCTGCGTGCCGACAATCCGAATAGGGTTACAGCTTCGGCATGCCGCCGCCTGGCATCATGCCACCCAGGCCGCGCATCATTTTCGCCATGCCGCCTTTGGCAGAAAATTTCTTCATCATTTTCTGCATCTGCTTGTGCTGCTTGATCAAACGACCAATGTCCTGCACCTGGGTGCCGGAGCCCATGGCGATCCGGCGCTTGCGCGAACCGCTGATCAGCTCAGGGTCGCGGCGCTCGGCCGGGGTCATGGAGTTGATGATCGCTTCCATCTGCTTGAACTGCTTCTCGGCTGCGCCCTGGGCACTGCCCATCTGCGCCAGGTTGACCCCACCGATACTTGGCAGCTTGTCCATCAGGCCGCCGAGGCCGCCCATGTTCTTCATCTGTTGCAGCTGGTCACGGAAGTCTTCGAGGTCGAAGCCCTTGCCCTTCTTCAGCTTCTTGGCCAGTTTGTCGGCCTTTTCCTTGTCGAGGGTCTGTTCGGCCTGCTCGATCAGGCTGAGCACGTCGCCCATGCCGAGGATGCGCGAAGCAATACGGTCGGGATGGAACGGCTCAAGCGCTTCGCTCTTCTCGCCCATACCGATGAACTTGATCGGTTTGCCGGTAATGGCGCGCACCGAGAGTGCAGCACCGCCACGGGCGTCACCATCGACCTTGGTCAGGATCACACCGGTCAGCGGCAGCGCATCACCAAAGGCCTTGGCGGTGTTGGCCGCGTCCTGACCGGTCATGGCGTCGACCACGAACAGGGTCTCGATCGGCTTGACCGCAGCGTGCAGGTCCTTGATCTCGGTCATCATCTCGGCATCGATGTGCAGACGACCGGCGGTGTCGACGATGACCACGTCGATGAATTTCAGTTTGGCTTCGCGGATCGCCGCTTCGGCGATGGCCACTGGCTTCTGGCTGATGTCGGACGGGAAGAAGGTAACGCCGATATCGCCTGCCAGGGTTTCCAGCTGTTTGATCGCCGCCGGACGGTAGACGTCAGCCGACACCACCATCACCGACTTTTTCTTGCGCTCTTTAAGGAAGCGCGCCAGCTTGCCGGCAGTGGTGGTCTTACCCGCGCCCTGCAGGCCCGCCATCAGCACCACGGCCGGTGGCGCAGCATTGAGTGCCAACTCTTCGTTGGCTGCACCCATCATGTCTTCGAGCTCGGCCTGGACAATCTTCACGAATGCCTGGCCCGGCGTCAGGCTGCGCGACACCTCGGTGCCGACCGCACGTTCCTTGATCTTGTTGACGAAATCCTTGACCACCGGCAGGGCGACGTCAGCCTCGAGCAACGCCATGCGCACTTCACGCAGGGTGTCTTTGATGTTGTCTTCGGTCAGCTTGGCCTTGCCGGTGACATGGCGCAGCGTCTGTGACAGACGGTCGGTCAGGTTTTCAAACATGGTGATCCTTTCAGGCTCTGTAGAACCGAGGTTTATCAGCTGCCTCTGGCGTGTTCGACGGGCCTTGGGCAGGGGCAGATCGGCGATTATAACGAAGACTCGGGCAAGCGCACACCTCGCCGTCGGCTGGCAGTCTTCCTTGGCAGGCGCGTTCTATGCCAAACTCAACTCTTTTCGGGCTTGCCTAACAGGACTTATGCTCCCCTTGTCACCCAGCTTGCTACCCAATCTGATCGCCGCCTGCCTGTATGCCGCCGCGACTCTCTATCAAGGCTCCCGCCTGGCGCAAGGCGCCAAGGCCGACAAACGCCTGCTCGGCCTGCTCGGCGCGCTGGCGGTTATCGCCCAAGGCACTGCACTGTGCTGGCAGTTGCTCACGCCCCTGGGCCTGAGCCTGGACTTCTTCAGCGCCGCCAGTCTGATTGCCACGGCGGTGATCGCCCTGACATTGCTGGCCTGCCTGCGCATTCCGGTGGAAAACCTGCTGGTGCTGTTGTTCCCGCTGGGCATGCTGACGGCGCTGACCTCGCAGTTCGCGCCACCGGGCACGGTGCCGCTGATCAACGAAGAACCGGGTATTCTGGCGCATATCCTGCTGTCGATACTGGCATACGGGCTGTTTACCATCGCCGTATTCCAGTCCCTGCTGCTGTTGATTCAGGATCATCAGCTCAAGCACAAGCACCCTTCCGGCCTGATCCGTAACTTTCCACCGCTGCAGACCATGGAAAGCCTGTTGTTCGGCTTTCTCTGGGCCGGCTGGGGGCTGCTGTCGCTGTCGCTGATTTCCGGCTGGCTGTTCCTCGACAACCTGTTTGCCCAGCATCTGGTGCACAAGACCTTGCTGGCCTGCGTGGCCTGGATTGTCTTCAGTGTCCTGCTGTGGGGGCGCACCCGTCTGGGCTGGCGCGGCCACAAGGCGATCCGCTGGACGCTGGCGGGTTTCTGCCTGCTGATGCTTGCCTACTTCGGTAGCAAGCTGGTGCGTGAATTCATCCTGCACATCTGACAGGCACAGGTAAATGGACGCACTGCCCTTAGGACCCTTGCTTGGCATTCTCGCACTGGCCCTGCTCTGGTCGGCGTTGTTCACGGCGGTGGACGCCGCCCAGCAACAACTCAATAACGTACGCCGCAACAGCCACACGGACGAACATCCGGAGCTGGCTGTCGCACCACAATCGCTGGTGCTCTGCTCGACCCTGGGCAAACTGCTGGTACTGGCCCTGGCCTGCTTGCTCGGCCAGCGCTTCGATGGCGAACACGGCTTCTGGCTGGCCGGGCTTGGCGCCGCCGCCCTGCTGTTGATCGTGGCTGAATATTTGCCGCGGCAACTGGCCCGGCGCAATCCACAGACCTTCATTACCCTGGGCAACAGCCTGCTCAAAGCCCCGCTCAAAGTGCTCCAGCCCCTCGCCTGGCTGCTCGATGGTTGCGCACGCGTGCTGCTGCGTCCGTTCCGGATCCAGCCGCATGCCGTGACCCTGCACGAACAGGACAACTACGACGCCGACGCTCCAGAGCACCTGCAGGTCGACCATCGCCTGAACCTTCCCGAGAGCCTGCTGGCCCTGGACAAGATCACGGTCAATGACATTCTGGTACCGCGCAACGACGTCGACGGCATCAACCTCGACGACTCGATCGAGCAGATCATCGAACAACTGATTATCAGCCGTCACACCCGCCTGCCGGTCTATCACAGCGATATCAACCAGGTCGAAGCGGTCCTCAATACCAAGTTGATCAGCCACCTGCTACCCCGCGCCGAGCTGACCCGCGAAGCCTTGCAGGCGGCCTGCTATAACCCTTACTTCGTTCCGGAAGGCACACCACTGCAACTGCAACTGTTGAATTTTCACAAACAGCAGCGGCGCCTTGGCGTTGTGGTCGACGAATACGGCGAGGTACTGGGGATTGTCACCCTGGAAGACATTCTCGAAGAGATCGTCGGCGAGTTCGAAGACGAACACCAGCAGGACAACCCGCACATCCATCCCCAGGCCGACGGCCGTTATGTCATCGAAGGCGCCGTGTCGATCCGCGAGCTGAACCGCAGCCTGGGCTGGCACCTGCCCAGCGACGGGCCGAAGACCCTCAACGGCCTGGTCACCGAAGCGCTGGAAAGCATCCCGGCCAGCGCGGTGTGCCTGAAGATCGGCCGTTATCGCCTGGAAATCCTCGAAACAGAAGACAATTGTGCCAGTCGCATACTGGTATGGACCGTGACGCGCTAGCTATACTCCGACCACGCTTACCCAGCCTGGCCGTCTCGCCCGCTACCCGCACCCAGCGTCTACCGGCCAGTCCGCAACACTGAATACCGCGCGTTTTACCGGCACTGCTTCACACCCCGAACATTGCCCGCGCCCGCCCCTATCCCCATCGGGCGTATGCTCAGTCACGCGACCAACAACAATACGCTTCGGCTTCCGCTTGCCGGCACCTGCCTGTGCAGATCGGCGACGGCGCCCATGGAGCACTCGACTGTCAGGGATAATCGCATGACGACCAGCACCTACTCCGAAACGGCCCAGGCCAGCCCGGGCAACTCGCCCGCCAGGGTAGCCACCGCCAGCTTTATTGGCACGGCCATTGAGTTCTACGACTTTTACGTTTACGCCACTGCCGCCGCCCTGGTGATCGGGCCGGTGTTCTTCCCGCAGACATCCGGCACCGCACAGATGCTCTCGGCGTTTCTCACCTTCGGTATCGCCTTCCTTGCCCGCCCCCTGGGTTCTGCGCTGTTCGGCCACTTTGGTGACCGCATCGGGCGTAAATCGACCCTGGTCGCCTCGCTGTTGCTGATGGGGGTATGTACCACGCTGATCGGCGTCCTGCCGGGCTATGACAGCATTGGCGCCTGGGCACCGATCCTGCTCTGCGTACTGCGCTTCGGCCAAGGCCTGGGCCTTGGTGGCGAATGGGGTGGCGCGGCCTTGCTGGCCACCGAGAACGCCCCCAAAGGCAAGCGCGCCTGGTTCGGCATGTTCCCGCAACTGGGCCCTTCGATCGGCTTCCTGGCCGCCAACGGCCTGTTCCTGATCCTGGCCATGACCCTCACCGACGAGCAGTTCCGTAGCTGGGGCTGGCGGATTCCCTTCCTGCTCAGTGCGGCACTGGTCATCGTTGGCCTGTATGTGCGCCTCAAGCTCGAAGAAACGCCGATCTTCGCCAAGGCCGTCGCCCGCCACGAGCGGGTGAAGATGCCGGTGATTGAACTCTTCTCGCACTACTGGATGCCGGTTTTGCTCGGCGCTTCGGCGATGGTGGTGTGCTACGCCCTGTTCTACATTTCCACGGTGTTTTCGCTCAGCTATGGCGTCTCGACCCTGGGCTACAGCCGCGAAACCTTCCTTGGCCTGCTGTGTTTTGCCGTGTTGTTCATGGCCTTGGCCACGCCGCTGTCGGCCTGGCTCAGCGATCGCTACGGACGTAAGCCGGTGCTGATTGTCGGCGCGGTCCTGGCGATCCTCTCGGGCTTTACCATGCAGCCGCTGCTAACCTCGGGCTCCACGGCGGGCGTGGCGCTGTTCCTGGCTATCGAGCTGTTTTTGATGGGGGTGACGTTCGCGCCGATGGGTGCATTGCTACCCGAGTTGTTCCCGACTCATGTGCGTTATACCGGGGCTTCGGCTGCCTATAACCTGGGCGGTATAGTCGGGGCTTCGGCGGCACCGTTCTTCGCGCAGAAGCTGGTGGCGATGGGGGGCTTGAGCTGGGTTGGCGGGTATGTATCGGCGGCGGCACTGCTGAGCCTGATTGCTGTGTTGTGCCTGAAAGAAACTCGCCATTCGGAGCTGTAGAAGCATCGCGGGGCAAGCCCGCTCCCACCGGCTGGATCAACCTGTGGGAGCGGGCTTGCCCCGCGATCAGTGTTACAACTCTACGCTAACGGCTTGAGAAGCCCGGGTCGCCTTGGCCCGGGCGGCCTCGATCGACTCATCACGCGCCAGGCACACACCCATGCGGCGCTGACCGTTGACTTCTGGCTTGCCGAACAAGCGAATGGCGGTATCCGGCTCGCTCAGGGCTGCGCCCAGATTGGCGAACGCTGTCTGCTGCGACTGCCCCTCAACCAGAATCACCGCCGAGGCGGACGGACCGAACTGACGGATCAACGGAATCGGCAAACCAAGGATCGCCCGTGCATGCAGGGCGAACTGCGACAGGTCCTGCGAGATCAGGGTAACCAGACCGGTATCGTGTGGACGTGGCGACACTTCACTGAACCACACCTGATCACCTTTGATGAATAGCTCCACGCCGAACAGGCCACGGCCACCCAGCGCCTCGGTAACGGCCTTGGCCACGCGCTCGGACTCAGCCAGGGCCACCGGGCTCATCGCCTGCGGCTGCCACGACTCCTGGTAATCGCCCTTCTCCTGACGGTGACCAACCGGGGCACAGAACGTGGTGCCACCGATATGCCGAACGGTCAGCAGGGTGATTTCGTAATCAAAGTCGATGAAACCTTCAATGATCACCCGGCCCTTGCCGGCGCGCCCGCCCTCCTGGGCGTAATCCCAGGCTTTCTGCACATCATCGGTGCTGCGCAGCAGGCTCTGGCCCTTGCCCGAGGAACTCATTACCGGCTTGACCACACACGGGAAGCCCAGGTCTTCGACGGCCTTGCGATAGTCTTCGAAGGTATCGGCAAAGTGGTAAGGCGAAGTCGGCAGGTCCAGTTCTTCGGCAGCCAGACGGCGAATGCCTTCGCGGTTCATGGTCAGCTGCGTGGCGCGGGCGGTCGGGACCACGGTGAAGCCTTTGTTTTCCAGCTCGACCAGGGTCGCAGTGGCGATGGCTTCGATTTCCGGGACGATGTAGTGCGGTTTCTCGGCCTCGATCACCGCGCGCAGCGCTGCACCATCGAGCATGTTGACCACATGGCTGCGATGGGCCACTTGCATGGCCGGGGCATTGGCGTAACGGTCCACGGCAATCACTTCAACGCCCAGGCGTTGCAGCTCGATCACCACTTCCTTGCCCAGTTCGCCGCAGCCACAGAGCAGTACGCGGGTCGCTGTTGGCGACAATGGGGTTCCGATACGGGTCATTTCAGGTCCTCAGAGGGAAGGATTCCTGGGCTGCCCCTAATGGTGCAACCCGGTGAAAAGGAGCGCCATTTTACATGAACCGGACCGCAGGTCCTCAGCCGGTGATGGCACGCTTGCGCAGACGCCAGGCCATGATCAGCCAGACAGCGGTGACCCCGGCAAATTTCGAAGCCAGGGCGGTACCAACTACCGCCGGGGTCAAGGCACCGATCATGCCGAAGAAGATGAAGGTGTCGATCGGGATACTCAGCGCCGAGCTCAGCCACAGGCGGTCGTGCAGGGGCCGCTTGGTGATACTGAACACCAGCCAGTCGATCAGCTCCGAGACGGCGAAAGCGGTAGCACTGGCCAGGGCGATGGCAGGCTCGGAAGTGATGTAGGACAGCACCAACGCGGCCAGCATGGCAGCCAGGGCACCGTGGCCGTAGCGGGTTTGCACCATGTCACGGAGAATGAACACCAGCCCGCCCCAGGCGGACCAGATGACGTCCAGGTGCGGGGCGCTGGAGAAGGCGTAGTTGATCAGCACGACGCTGCTGATGTAGGCAATCAGAAAAGGCATGGAATAGACCGCTGGGCAAGCCCTACAGGGTACTTGAGCAGCCGCCCGCGGCCAAGTGGCGGATCAGCACGGCGCGCCACTGACGCTAAAGATCAGCCCCGCCGCCACAGCCCGCTCGTGGCACAGCTTGAGCACCTGGCGACGTTCGCTGTTGTCCATTCGGCCCCAGCGGGTGATTTCCGCAGCGCTGCGCTGACAGCCGGTGCAGATGTCAGCCTCGTCCAGGGCACAGATTTGCACGCAGGGCGAGGCGACCGGACGCTCAGTGCTACTCATCAATCCTCCTGCGGCGCCAGATCGCGAGCATAGCGCTCGGCGTTATGCACGTAATGCGCAGCGCTTGCTTCGAGCATTTTCTTCTGTGCGTCGGTGAGTTCGCGTACCACTTTGCCTGGCGAGCCCATCACCAGCGAGCCATCGGGAATTTCCTTGCCCTCCGGAATCAGCGCGTTGGCGCCAATGATGCAGTACTTGCCGATGCGCGCACCGTTGAGGATGACGGCGTTGATGCCGACCAGGCTGTAGTCACCCACGCTGCAACCATGGAGCATGGCGTTATGACCAATGGTCACGCCCTTGCCCAGGGTCAGCGGCGAGCCCATATCGGTATGCATGACGGTACCGTCCTGGACGTTGCTGTTTTCGCCGATATCGATCAGTTCGTTATCGCCGCGCAGCACTGCGCCGAACCAGACACTGGCCCCAGCCTGCAGGCGCACTTTGCCGATCAACGTGGCAGTGGGCGCCGCCCAGCTGCGTGGATGGGTTTCGACCCGCAGGTCGCCCAGACGGTATTTCATGCGTGGTTCCTCACGGTCCGGCAGTGGTGGCGGGTGAGCCCGCTCAAATTGGAATGAAACGCTCAGGAGGCTGGTGCAGATTGATGTCGGCATCGTAAAGCAAGTTGACCAGTTCGACGATCATGATTGCCGACAATCCCCAGATCTTGTACTCGCCAAAGCGATAGCTGGGTACGTACCAGCTGCGCCCCTGGTAATCGATACGGTGGGTGTGATCCCGCGGGTCCTGGCGGAAGAACTCCAATGGCACGGTGAAGACTGCGGCAATTTCCGCATCATTGGCGTGGTACTCGACATAGTCGGGAATCAAACCGACGAATGGCGTGACCTTCAGTCCATGCAAGGAGATCAACGGACTCAAGGGGCCAATGACTTCTACCAGTCCTGGCGGCAGGCCGATTTCCTCTTCGGCTTCGCGCAAGGCGGTGAACACCAGATCAGGATCTTCCGGATCACGTCGCCCGCCCGGGAAGGCAACTTCGCCGCCGTGGGTCGACAAGCCTTTGGCGCGTAGGGTCAATACCAGCTCGGGCGCTTCGCTACGGGTAATAGGCAATAACACTGCGGCCTCGGGAAAACGACGATCGGTTTCCAGGGTGCCCGGCGTATGACTGCTCACGCGGCGAAGTAGCTCGTCCAGCATTGCTCTCTCTCGATTCTAAGCATGACCTGCATGATGCACCAAAGCCGCGAGCCGCCCAAGCCCTGAGGTGAACCGGCTTGCAGCCGCGGTGAAAGTCGCGCCAAGATAGACGCAACCTACAGGAATAAAAGCATGAAATTCTGCAGTGCGTGCGGCAATCAGGTGATTCAGCGTATTCCCGAGGGCGACACTCGCCTGCGCTATGTCTGCGATCACTGTCATACCGTTCATTACCAGAACCCCAATATCGTCGCCGGCGTACTGCCGACCTGGGGTAGCCAGGTACTGTTGTGTCGCCGAGCCATCGAGCCGCGCCGGGGTTACTGGACCCTGCCAGCCGGTTTCATGGAGAACGGCGAGACCATGGAAAACGCCGCCCGCCGCGAAACCGTCGAGGAAGCCTGCGCCCGGGTCGGGCAGATGACGCTTTATCAATTGTTCGACCTGCCGCACATCAATCAGGTCCATGTGTTCTTTCGTGCCGAACTGGCCGATCTGGATTTTGCCGTCGGCGTCGAGAGCCTGGAAGTGCGACTTTTCGATGAAAGTGAAATCCCGTGGGACGAGCTGGCTTTCCGCACCGTCAGTCGTACCCTAGAATGCTATTATCGTGACCGCACCGAGCAGCGCTACCCGATTGGCAACGAATGTCTGTCACCATCGCTCGCCTCGTCACTCAACACCTAGTTTCCAGGGATATCGTTTCATGCGCTGGTTGTTTGCCCTTTTCTGCCTCAGTGTGACATCGGTGTCCCAGGCAGCGTTTACCGAAACGATCGTGACCAAGCCTATCGAGAAGGTCGCGCCCTCGCCGCTCCAGCTCAAACCCGAGCATTCAGTGCTTATCGACAAGATTCTGGTACTGAAGTCGGAACGGCGCCTGCAATTGATCAGCGCCGGCGCGCCGTTGAAAACCTATCGCATCTCGCTGGGCAAACAGCCCAAAGGGCCGAAGTTGCGCGAGGGTGACAAGCGTACTCCGGAAGGCTTCTACTGGATCGACTGGCGCAAGGAAAGCGATCGCTACAACCTGGCCATGCACGTGTCCTACCCGAACATCAGCGATTCAGCCCGGGCCCGGCGTGAAGGCGTACCGCCGGGTGGCATGATCATGATCCACGGCACACCGCTGGACGAAGAGTATCCCGAAGAGGTCTTCCACACCCTGGACTGGACCGAAGGCTGCATCGCCATGACCAACCGCGACATGCGCGAGGTTTGGAATATGGTGCCTGACGGCACGATGATCGAAATTCGCCCCTGATTCCTCTCGCCTGTGTTCTTCCGGCGCGTCGCGCCGGAAATACCCTACGCAATTGCGGCCTCCCTCCTACAGGGTTGTCGGCCCCGTAGCGCATCCATACGAATAGTAGCGTCCATAAAATCCGTGCAATCGGATAACCGGGTGTGTGTTCAGCACCCAACACCCTGGACGCAATGCCATGCCCCGTTCTTCCAGCAACGCAGCGCTACGCCTTTGCGGCCTTGCCTTGGCCATGGTGGGGCTTTTTCTATGGGCCCCGCAATCAGCTGCAGCCGACAGTCATCCTGGCATACAGCAACTTCAGGATCAGCGCCTGCAACGCGAACAGTTTGAGCAACGTCAACGCCTGCGCACCCTGCAACGATCAGACGAACGGCCCTCCACCACCGAGGAACAATCTGCCTCCGCAGATAGCGGCCCGTGCTGGCCATTGCGCGGAGTACGCCTGGCCGGCAATCGACAATTGTCGTCCGCCGACCTCAACGACGCCCTGCAACCGCTGATCAAGCCGTGCATGAGCCCAGGGCAGATCAACCGGGTACTCAAAGCCATTACCCAGCAGTATGTTCAAGCCGGTTACCTGGCCAGCCGGCCTTATCTTGCGAAGCGGCCAGTGGCAGGCGGCACGCTGGACATCGTAATCATCGAAGGGTTTGTCGAGTCGATCGAGCTCTCCGACCCCGATCTCCCACTTTCACTGAACAGCGCCTTTCCCTCATTGCTGGGCCAACCCTTACGCCTGGCCGACCTGGAACAGGGCATGGATCAGCTTAACCGACTGAAAGCGTTCGATCTTGGCGCCGACATCGTGCCCGGCAGCACTCAAGGAGCGAGCCGAATCGTCGTTATCCCCAGACAGATCAATGCCCGCTGGCACCTGGGCAGCAATTTCGACAATCGCGGCAGTGAACAGACCGGGCGCGAACGATTGGGCCTGAACTTCGGTCTGGACAGCCCCCTGCAGCTCAATGATTTCGCACAAGTGTCGGCCAACTCCACGCTCCAGCCTGGCTCAAGTTACAGCCGGGGCTATGGCCTGTACTACAGCATTCCCTACGGCGCCTGGTCCTATGCCCTGAGCGTCAATCAACTGCACTACCAGTCACAGCTTCCCGGCCGGCGCCTGCACGCCAGCGGCCAAAGCGATTTCTACAGCCTGGGCCTGGAACGCAACCTGTGGCGCAATCGGCAAGGGCTGCTCAGTACCAGCGTGCGCCTGGAACAAAAACGCCTGGTCAATCGCCTCGGCGAACAGCGGCTGTACCTGCAAAGTCCGACCCTTACAAGCCTTGAAGCCGGCCTCAACCTGCTCTGGCTCGACGACGGCCTGTGGAGTGCTTATCTGGGCGTGAGCCAGGGCCTGGACTGGTTCGGCGCCGATCGCGAGCCGTTACACCGCAACGCTCCACAACCGCGCTTTCGCAAGTACCGCGCCAACCTCCTGCGCCTGAGCCAGGGCCGTGACCCGAACTGGCCCTGGCGTTGGCAGAGTGAACTGAATCTGCAGTACAGCCCCGATGCCTTGCCTGCCGTCGAACAGCAACAGTTAAGCGATAACACCGGTATACGCGGTTTCCGCCAGTTGGTGGTCGCCGGTGCCAGTGGCGCTACCTGGCGTAACACCCTGAGCCAACCCCTCGCCCTGGACTTGCCCCAAGGCCTGGTCTTGCGCCCGCAACTGGGTGTGGATCTGGGCTGGAGCAAATTCGACCACGGCCGTGCAGCGCAGCGGCTGGTCGGCTCGCATGCCGGCCTTGAGCTGAGCCTGCCCAACAGTCGCCTCAATCTTGACTACCAACGCGCCCTGTATGCCAGCGCAGTACATCGCCAGCACCTGGAAGCAGGCTACTGGCTGCTGGAGTGGGTATTGAACATCTGATGTCCCCAACAAAGAGAGAAGACCATGATGTCCACCAAAGCCCAACTCCCCTCCCCAGCCTTTGCCCGACTTAGCCCCAATCATCTACGCTGGATGATTGCCCTTTGCCTGCTTACACCCTGTGTCAGTCTGGCCGAGAATGGTCTGCAGGCCGCTGCCGGCGCCGCTGGCACCCCACTGATAAACAATCAACACGGCGTGCCGGTCATTGATATTGTTGCCCCCAACGCCAGCGGTCTGTCGCACAACCAGTTTCTCGACTACAACGTCAACAAGCCCGGGGTCGTCCTCAACAACGCGCTACAAGCCGGACAATCGCAACTGGCCGGAGCCCTGGCAGCAAACCCGCAGTTTCAGGGCCAGGCCGCCTCGACCATCCTCAACGAAGTCATCAGCCGCAACCCCTCACGCATCGAGGGCACCCAGGAAATCTTCGGCAGAGCGGCTGACTACATACTCGCCAACCCCAACGGCATCACCCTCAACGGCGGCAGCTTCATCAATACCACCCGCGCAGGCTTCCTGGTCGGTACCCCCGAACTCGATGACCAACGCATCAAGAACCTCGACTCGCGCAACGCCACTGGCACCCTGCAAATTCTCCAAGGTGGCCAGAGCAACCTTGACGGCGCCCTCGACCTGATCGCTCCGCGCATTGACAGTCAGGGCCCGCTCAATGCCCGCGACGAACTGAATCTTACCGCCGGACGCAATCTTGTCCGCAACACGGATCAGCAAGTAATCGACCACCTCGCCGCGCCCACCGGCAGTGTCGATGCCAGCCTGTTCGGGGCCATGCAGGCCGGACGCATCAAGATTATCAGCAGTGCTGAAGGTGCCGGCGTGCGCATGGGCGCAAACCCTGTCCAGGCCCGCGAAGGGATTGTCATTGACTCAAAAGGCGCGATCGAAATCAGCGGTACGGCGCAACAGCGTAGCCGGTTGAACAGCGAGCAAGGTGCCGTGACCTTGAACGCCGCAGATAACCTCAGCCTGACGGCGGTTGAGATCAAAGCACAGCAAATTCAGGCCAAGGCCGGAAAAAACCTGACCCTCGATACCCGAATGCGCGAATCACTGAAACGCGAGCGTGACAATCGGGAAGAGAAATGGTGGTTCGTCACCACCGAAACCTATGATCGCGAAAACACCCGAACCGACCGCGAGCATCTCGGCAGTCAATTACAGGCAAGCCAGGACATTACCCTGCAAGCAGGCAAGGATATCAATCTGGTTGCCGCCACGGTCCAGGCCGCAGGCAAGCTCAATGTACAAGCAGGCGATGCACTGAACATCAGTGCCGGGATCGACAGCCACCAGGTGGATGAACAGATTCGTCAGCGCAAACACCTGTGGCGCGGCGACCAGGCCAGCAGCCGGTACCAGGAGAGCGCCAAGGCCAGTGACTTGTCCGGCCGACAGGTTTCTATGACATCGGGGGGACGTACGCAGGTGCTGGGCAGCACCCTGAAGAGTGCAGGCGACATTACCCTGAAGGCCGGCACTGTGGAGATAGCCGAGGTGTCGCTGAAAAGCTCGCAACAGTCCAAAGGCTATCGAGGCGACTTGGTGTCGGGCACGTTCTTCGGCAAGGACGGGCAATCCGATAGCGAAAGTCAGACCGCCAGCGGCAGCCAGATCCAGGCGGGAGGCGCACTGACCGTGGGGGCTGACCAGGTACAAATCAAAGGATCCAGCGTCAACAGCCAGGGCGATGCCGTGCTGATCAGTGAAAAAGGACTGCTGACGGTCGAAGCGGCAAAAAATCAGTCCACCCTCAACCAGCGCGAAAGCGATAGCAAACTGTTTGGCCTGATCTCTGAAAAATCCGCACGCCAAGAGCAACGCAAGGATGTGCTAGTCAGTGACCTCGCATCGCAAAGCAACCTGCGCCTGGCCAGTGCCGATGAACTGCGGGTGCTTGGGGCCAAGATCAACGCCGCAAAGCAATTGCAGCTGCAAGCCAACAAGGACATCACCGTCAGTGCTGCCGAACAATTGCAGAGCGTGACCACACGGCAGCAGAACAAAGGCTTCAGCGCCAATGCCAGCCAGACCGTGGATGCCAGCGAGGGCAAACCCGGCTCGCACCAGTACAGCGCCTCACTGGGCTACAACGTCAGCCAGGTAGATGCGACGCAGACGGATAAAAAGCAGGTGGCCAGCACCCTCAGCGGGGGGCAAGTCGAGGTCAACAGCCGGCAGGACGTCAACATTAAAGGCTCAAACCTCAACGCGACCGCAGGCGATTTGCAGATGGATGCCCGCAACGTCAATCTCGCGGCGCAGCATAACGAACAGTCGCAACATACCAGCACCCGCAACAGCGGTGGTGCCCTCAAGGTCAGCGGTGGCATCGATAAACTGGGTAGCGCCTTTGAGGGTTATCACCAGCAAACCGTGCTTGAAGAGCGCTCAAGTCAGGCCCAGCGCAGCAACCTCGGTGCCTCTGGCAACCTGCGCATTACGACTTCTACGCTGATCAACGAAGCCGCCAAGCTTACGGCTGGCGAAGCGCTGGAGCTAAAAGCTGGCAAGCTGGAAAACCGATCGGTAGACGATACCCAGGTTTCCAGGCTGACCGAGAAAAACTGGCAAGCAAGCCTGGGTGCCAGCCTTGCCTACAAAGATCTCACCCGCCCAATTGAAAACCTGATCATGGGTAAGGAAGCGAGTCGATTCCAGCAGTCTGCCGTTGAAGACGCCCTGGCACCACCGAGCCTCGGCGCCGAGTTCGAGCTCAAACACTTGAACCGCGTGACCACCCAGCAGTCCACGACTGCGCAGGTCGCCGAGCTGAAAGGCGCCAGCATCAACATTAATGCCGACACCCTCGACGATACCGGTACCCGCTACCGGGCCGAGCAGGGACCACTGACAATTCAAGCCCGCTCCCACCGCCTCGCTGCCGCTCAGGACAGCAGCAACTCCAGTGTTCGAAGTCTGGATGTCGAGAGCGGGGTACGTGTCGACACCAGCACCGGCAGCGATATCAACCTGCGACTCTCGGGCAAAGGCGGCTCTTTGCAAAAGAACGACCTCAAGCAGACTGCACAGCCCGGCAGCCTCTATGGCCAAACCGGCATTCAGATCCAGTTGGGTAGCGACGGGTTGTATGAAGGCACCCGCTTCGATGCGGGCGATGGCGCATTGAAGCTGCTGGCCGACGGCAACCTGAGCCTGACCCAAGCCAACGATGTACAGCAGAACAGCCTGAAGCAACTGCAAAGCAACGCCTGGGCCAAGGGCGGTAACAACCCCACAGGAGGTGCCCTGGAGTTGCGTGGCTACCTGGACCACAACACTCGCAACAGTACCGATACCCAGGCCCGGGTCGCCACTATCGACGCCAAGGGTGACGTGCAATTGCAAGCAGGGGGTGCACTCGAACTGGTGGGTAGCCGGATCGGCAGCAACACCGCCAAGGTCGGCAACATCAACCTGCAGAGTGTCGGTACGCTTCAGGCCAAGACCGCTACCGACACTCATAAAGCGCAAGGCAGCACGATCAATGGTGGCCTGGAGTTGCAGGCCTCAAGCACAGCCGGTGGCAAGGGTGCCGGCGCCGGAGGCCATTTCGGCATTGGGCGCATCGACGAGAACAGTAATACCGCGAGCGCAGCAGAGTGGTTTGCCAAGGATAAGCTGACGGTAAGCAGTGCCGACACCAATGCAGATGCCGTGCATCTGCAAGGTGTCAGGGCATCGGCGGCGCAGATCGGTATCAGCGCCGGTAACGGTGGCATCCTGATCGAAGCCGCGAGCAATACTGACCAGCGCAACAATCAGGAGGTGAAGGCAGGCGCCGGGATCAACGCGGCTCCCGGCACGACTGCCGAGCAAGACAAACGGGGCTTGTACGCCCGGGCACTGGTGAACATCGACCGCCGTGACAACCTCACCCATGAAAACAGTCAGTGGCGCGCCGGGAAGATCACCCTCGATAGCCTGGGGGATACGCGCCTGGAAGGAGTACGCATGGAGGCCGAACGCATCGATGGCCAGATTGGTGGTGATCTGCGCGTTACCAGTCGCCAGGATCGTGTCAACGCCTTGAAGGTTGAAGTGGACGCACGACTGAGCCAGGAAAAAAATCCCCAGGGCTACATCAACGCCGCCAGTGCGCTGGCGGGCCCCCTGGGCAACAAGGTAGAGGAGCATGCAGGAGAGGCGGTGCAGAAAGCCGATCCGAATTTCTCGCCAACGCTCAACCTCAACGTCGAGCACACTCAGCGCAAAAGCGTCGCCAGTCAAAGCGTACTCAGCGGCCGTGATGGCATTGCCCTGGCGGTCGGAGGCGCCACCGGGCTCTCCGCTGCCCGCCTGCAAGCAGCCAACGGCAAGGTCGAACTGGGCAACAGTGCCATCACCCAGGAATCGCTGAGCGGTCGCGACTACCGCCGTGAAGTGAGCCTCAATGCCTCGAATGCGCCAGTGGATCTGGTCAGTGGCTTGATCGATGCCTACCGGTCGACAGGCAGCGGCCAAGAGGAAAACTCGCTCGATCTCGGCCTGCTTCGTACCAGTGGACATAATCGCACCAGCACCTTGGCATCGAGCATTACTCAAACCGAAACTCGCCGTTAAAACGAGAGGCACAGGCAAGAAAAAGCCGCGATCTGCAAGCAGTCGCGGCTTTTTCTATCTGGCCTCAGAAGTCGGCAAGTTGCCAGACCTCATACGCCGGTGTTTCGTAAGGGTGACTGCGCTTGAGAGCAGAGACCACCGACTGGATCAACTCGTCGGTCACCACCAGCTCTACCCGCCACTCTTCGACCTGTTCGAGCACACCGTTCTGCCCGATAAACGGCTGACTGCCGTCCAGCGGGCGGAACTGGCCCTGGCCCAACACCTGCCAGGCGCAACAGTCGTAGTCGCCGATGCGTCCGCCGCCAGCGGCGAACACAGCAGCTTTGACCACTTCAACGTGGCTCGGTGGCACGAAGAAGGCGAGCTTGTACACCCTTAGTTCACCCAGACCCGCGCGTTGCGGAACATACGCATCCACGCTGCGTCTTCGTTCCAGTCATCCGGACGCCACGAGTTCTGCACGGCACGGAAGACCCGCTCAGGGTGCGGCATCATGATGGTGACGCGACCGTCGCGGCTGGTCAGGCCGGTGATCCCGCGCGGCGAGCCGTTCGGGTTGGCCGGGTAGGTTTCGGTAACCTTGCCATGGTTGTCGACAAAGCGCAGTGCCACGCAACCGGACAGATCGGCTTGCAGCAGCGCTTCCTCGCTTTCGAACTCGGCATGACCTTCACCGTGAGCAATAGCGATCGGCATGCGCGAACCGGCCATGCCCTGCAGGAAGATCGAGTTCGACTCCTGGACCTGGACCATGGCCACACGGGCTTCGAACTGCTCGGAACGGTTACGCACAAAGTGCGGCCACAGCTCGGTACCCGGGATCAGCTCGTGCAGGTTGGACATCATCTGGCAACCGTTGCACACACCCAGGGTGAAGCTGTCGGTGCGCTCGAAGTACTGCTGGAAGGCTTCGCGGGCACGGCTGTTGAACAGCGCCGACTTGGCCCAGCCCTCACCGGCGCCGAGAACGTCACCGTAAGAGAAGCCACCGCAGGCGACCAGACCTTTGAACTCGTTGAGGTCAACGCGACCGGCAAGGATGTCGCTCATGTGCACGTCGATAGCGTTGAAGCCGGCGCGGTCGAAGGCAGCGGCCATTTCGACCTGGCCGTTGACGCCCTGCTCACGCAATACCGCCACCTGAGGACGGATGCCCTTCTTGATGTACGGTGCGGCGATGTCGTGGTTGACATCGAAACCGAGCTTGACGCTCAGGCCCGGATTGTCTTCCTCGAGCAGGCCTTCGAACTCCTGATCGGCGCAGTCGGCGTTGTCACGCAGACGCTGGATCTGGTAGCTGGTTTCAGCCCACTGACGTTGCAGCAGGCCGCGGTCGCCACGGAACAGCTCTTCGCCCATGTGCTGGATCACGACTTCGCTGTTGTTGACCGGCTGACCGATCACTGCGACGCAGTCTTCACCCAGACCGGCAGCACTGAACTGCGCCAGCACGTCCGGCGTTGCGTCCTGGTGCACCTGGATTACCGCACCCAGCTCTTCGTTGAAGAGAATGGCGGCAATCTTTTCGCGCTTGCTGGTCAGGGTGTCCAGTTCCAGGCTCAGGCCGCAATGACCGGCGAAGGCCATTTCCAGCGCGGTGACCAACAGGCCACCGTCGGAGCGGTCGTGGTAGGCCAGCAGGTGACCGTCAGCGTTCAAGCCCTGGATCACGGCGAAGAAGGCTTTCAGGTCTTCGGCGTCATCGACGTCCGGTGCCTGGCTACCCAGCTTACCGTGGGTCTGGGCGAGGATCGAGGCGCCCATGCGGTTCTGGCCACGGCCGAGGTCGATCAGGATCAGATCGGTCTCGCCCTTGTCCATGCGCAGTTCCGGGGTCAGGGTGTCGCGGATGTCGGTAACCGGGGCGAAGCCGGTAACGATCAGCGACAGTGGCGAGGTCACGGATTTCTCGCGGCCTTCGTCTTCCCAGCGGGTTTTCATCGACATGGAGTCCTTGCCCACCGGAATGGTCAGGCCCAGCTCGGGGCACAGCTCCATGCCGACGGCCTTGACGGTGTCGTACAGACGCGCGTCTTCACCCGGGTGACCGGCTGCGGACATCCAGTTGGCCGACAGTTTGATGTCGGACAGTTTTTCAATGCGCGACGCCGCCATGTTGGTCAGCGTCTCGCCGATGGCCATGCGCCCCGACGCCGGAGCATCGAGCAGGGCCAGCGGTGTGCGCTCGCCCATGGCCATGGCTTCACCGGTGTAGACGTCGAAGCTGGTGGCGGTCACGGCAACATCAGCCACCGGAACCTGCCACGGACCAACCATCTGGTCGCGGGCAACCAGACCGGTGATGGTGCGGTCGCCGATGGTGATCAGGAAGCTCTTGCTGGCCACGGCCGGGTGACGCAGTACGCGCTCGACCGAATCCTGCAGTTCCAGGGTGCTCGGATCGAAATCGTCGCCCAGCTCCGCTTCGCGGGTGACCGAACGGTGCATGCGCGGCGGCTTGCCGAGCAGCACGTCGAGCGGCATGTCCACCGGCGTGTTGCCGAAGTGGCTGTCGGTAACGGTCAGGTGCGGCTCTTCGGTGGCCTCGCCAACGACTGCGAACGGGCAGCGCTCGCGCTCACAGATGGCCTGGAAGCGCTCGAAATCGCCAGCGCTCACCGCCAGGACATAACGTTCCTGGGATTCGTTACTCCAGATTTCGTGCGGGGCCATGCCTGGCTCGTCGTTAGGCACGTTGCGCAGCTCGAAGCGGCCACCGCGGCCACCGTCGTTGACCAGCTCAGGGAAGGCGTTGGAAATACCACCCGCACCGACGTCATGGATGAAGGCGATCGGGTTGTTGTCGCCCAGCTGCCAGCAGCGGTCGATGACCTCCTGGCAGCGGCGTTCCATTTCCGGGTTCTCGCGCTGTACCGAGGCAAAGTCCAGGTCGGCGGAGCTGGCGCCGGTATCGACGGAGGAAGCCGCACCGCCACCCAGACCGATCAGCATGGCCGGGCCACCGAGCACGATCAGCTTGGCGCCGACGGTGATCTCGCCCTTCTGCACGTGGTCTTCACGGATGTTGCCCATACCACCGGCGAGCATGATCGGCTTGTGGTAGCCGCGCACTTCTTCGCCGTGCGGGGTATTGATCGACTGCTCGAAGGTACGGAAGTAGCCGGTCAGGGCTGGACGACCGAATTCGTTGTTGAACGCGGCACCGCCCAGCGGGCCTTCGACCATGATGTCGAGGGCGTTGACGATCCGGTCCGGCTTGCCGTAGGCCTTCTCCCAAGGCTGTTCGAAGCCTGGGATGCGCAGGTTGGAAACGGTGAAACCGGTCAGGCCAGCCTTGGGCTTGGCACCGCGGCCGGTAGCGCCTTCGTCACGGATCTCACCACCGGAACCGGTGGAGGCGCCGGAGAACGGCGAGATGGCGGTCGGGTGGTTATGGGTCTCGACCTTCATCAAGATGTGCACCGGCTCCTGCACCGCGCCGTACTGGCGGGTTTCAGGATTCGGGAAGAAGCGGCCGGCGACGTTACCGACGATCACCGAGGCGTTGTCCTTGTAAGCAGACAGGACACCTTCGTTGTGCATCTGGTAGGTGTTCTTGATCATGCCGAACAGGCTTTTTTCCTGACTTTCGCCGTCGATATCCCAACTGGCGTTGAAGATCTTGTGACGGCAGTGCTCGGAGTTGGCCTGGGCAAACATCATCAGTTCGATGTCGTGCGGGTTACGCTTGAGACCCTGGAAGCTGGTGACCAGATAGTCGATCTCGTCTTCGGCCAGGGCCAGACCCAGTTCAACGTTGGCCTTTTCCAGCGCGGCACGGCCACCACCGAGAATGTCCACGGCAGTCAGCGGCTTGGGCTGGGCGTGGCTGAACAGGCCGGCGGCCTCTTCAAGCTGGTTCAGGACGATCTGGGTCATGCGGTCGTGCAGCACGTCGGCGACGTTGGCTGCATCGGCTTCGCTCAGTTCGCCGCTGACATAGAAGGCGATACCGCGCTCCAGACGCTGGACATTTTCCAGGCCGCAGTTGTGGGCGATGTCGCTGGCCTTGCTCGACCAGGGCGAGATGGTGCCGAATCGGGGCATGACCAGGAACAGGCGACCGGTCGGCTCCTGTACCGGTACGCTCGGGCCGTACTTGAGCAGGCGCGTGAGCACGTGCTGTTGGTCGGCGGTCAAATCGCCGTCAACCTCGGCGAAATGAGCAAATTCAGCGTACAAACCACTAACAGCGGGGACTTTCTGGCTCAATTGCTCGAGTAATTTACCGTGGCGAAAGGCAGAAAGGGCAGGAGCGCCGCGCAGGATCAACATCGTCGGGACAGCCTCAGGAAGGGGGTGTGCTTAGAGGCCGTGCATTCTAGCCTAAATCCGTCGCTTTCGGCACCCGCAACACAGCATTCTGACGCGGCCGCATGTCGGCGGAACAAAGCGGACTCGGGGGTCAAAAAACCGCCCCCTTCCTGTCATCATGCTTTGCCTAGCGCAAAGTGCGCTAGCAGACAAGCAAACCGTTGTCGAGATATGGCGGGACCAGTCCTTTGCGTATACTGCAACCTATGTTCGCCCAAACTGCTTTGCGCCAGCGCTGCGCCAGATGGCTCATCGCAACCGGACTCTTCCTGATGCTCGGTGCCTGTGTTGAAAAACCCAGCACCCTGGAGCGCGTCAAGGAGGACGGTGTCCTGCGCGTGATTACCCGCAACAGCCCTGCCACCTACTTTGAGGACCGCAACGGTGAAACCGGCTTCGAGTACGAGCTGGTCAAACGTTTTGCCGATGACCTCGGGGTAGAGCTGAAAATCGAGACGGCCGACAACCTCGACGAGCTCTACGAACAGCTCGGCAAGCCCTCCGGGCCGGTAGTGGCGGCCGCTGGCCTGGTCAGCAGCGAGCAGCGCAAAGCACAGGTACGCTTTTCCCATCCCTACCTGGAAGTGACGCCACAGGTCATCTATCGCAACGGCCGTTCGCGGCCGACCGATGCCAACGCCCTGGTCGGCAAGAAAATCATGGTGCTCAAGGGCAGTACCCATGCCGAACAGCTGGCGGAATTGAAAAAGCAGTATCCGGCACTCGAATACGAAGAGTCTGACGCTGTAGAAGTGGTCGACTTACTGCGCATGGTCGATGAAGGTCAGATCGATCTGACCCTGGTCGACTCCAACGAGCTGGCGATGAACCAGGTTTACTTTCCCAATGTGCGGGTGGCTTTCGACCTGGGCGACTCCCGTGACCAGCGTTGGGCCGTGGCTGCCGGCGACGACAACAGCCTGCTCAACGAGATCAACGAATTTCTCGACAAGGTGCAGAAGAATGGCACCTTGCAACGTCTGAAAGACCGCTACTACGGCCATGTCGATGTACTCGGCTATGTCGGTGCCTACACTTTCGCCCAGCACCTTCAGCAACGTTTGCCACGCTATGAAAAGCACTTCAAGGCGTCGGCCAAGAAAGAACAGGTTGACTGGCGGCTGCTGGCAGCCATCGGCTACCAGGAGTCGATGTGGCAGGCTGAAGTCACCTCCAAGACCGGCGTACGCGGGCTGATGATGCTGACCCAGCGCACCGCCCAGGCCATGGGGGTGTCTAACCGGCTGGATCCGGTGCAGAGCATTCGTGGCGGGGCCAAGTACTTCATGCACGTAAAAGAACAGCTTGATGACAGCATTCAGGAACCGGACCGCACCTGGTTTGCCCTGGCGGCCTACAACGTCGGCGGCGGGCACCTGGACGATGCTCGCAAACTGGCCAAACGTGAGGGGCTGAACCCGAACAAGTGGCTGGATGTGAAGAAGATGCTACCGCGCCTGTCGCAGAAACAGTGGTACAGCAAGACCCGCTACGGCTATGCCCGCGGCGGCGAACCGGTGCACTTCGTGGCCAACATCCGGCGTTACTACGACATTCTCACCTGGGTAACCCAGCCACAGCTGGAAGGCAGCCAGGTGGCAGACGGTAACCTGCATGTACCGGGCGTCGACAAGACCAAACCGACTGAGCCCTCTCCGCCGCTCTGAAATGCATCGCGGGGGGAGGACCCCCCCTCCCCAAACCCCATGACAGGGGTGGTCCCTGCCCCACAACTCTGGAAGGTCTGGCGGGGAACACCCCCCCCCCCCCAAATTTTGCGGGAGCGGGCTTGCCCCGCGATAGACAACTCAGGCCTTGGCCCGACGCGCCTTGAAGAATTCGGAAAGGATTGTCCCGCACTCCTCGGCCAGCACCCCGCCCTCGAACAACACCCGATGGTTGAGAAAACCCTGGGTAAAAAACTGTCCCTGACTCTGCACGATGCCCGCCTTGGGCTCCAGCGCGCCGTACACCACGCGGGCAACGCGTGAATGGACGATGAGCCCGGCGCACATGCTGCAGGGCTCCAGCGTCACGTACAGGGTGCTGCCAGGCAGGCGGTAATTGCTCGCAGCCTGGGCCGCAGCACGGATGGCGACCATTTCGGCATGGGCACTAGGATCGCTGCCACTGATCGGACAGTTGAAGCCACGGCCAATGACCTGACCATGCTGCACCAGCACGGCCCCCACCGGCACTTCGCCCATGGCCGCGCCCTGCGCTGCCAGCTCCAGCGCCTGGCGCATGAATTCCTGGTCGCGGCTGCGATCAATGATATGCGGCTGACGCATCAGGCCACCTCGATCGCGGCCATCAGACCGGTTTCCATATGGTCGATCACATGGCAATGGAACATCCAGGTCCCTGGGTTATCGGCCACCAACGCCACTTGCGCGCTCTCGTTCTTGCCCAACAGGTAAGTGTCGGTGAAGTACTGCTCCTGGAACTTGCGCCGGTTCGAACTGAGCACTTTGAAGCTCATGCCATGCAGGTGGATCGGGTGCTGGTACTGGGTCATGTTCTTGAGCTCGAAAATGTAGCTCTTGCCCTTCTTCAAGGTGGCAATCGGCCGGTCGGCACAGGTTTTGTCGGTGATGTCCCAGGCCTTGCCATTGATCTGCCACAGGCTCGGCGGCTTGCCGTTCTCGGTGTTTACCGAGACCGAACCGACCCATTCGAAATTGAAGTTGAGCTTCTCGGCATTGGCCAGGTCCGGTTCGGCAATCGGATTGGCTGGCAGCGCAGCCGGCCACTCTCCAGGCGCTTCGCTGCTGGCGACCGAACGCAGGGTTCCCAGGCGTACCGAGCCGTCGCGCAACGACAGCTCTTCACCGGCAGGCGGCATCTTGATTGCCAGGCAAATGCGCATTCCAGGACCCAGCCAGTAATCCTTGCCCAACGGCCGCGGGGTGATCGGGTTGCCATCGAGGGCGTAGATCCGCGCCTCGAAGTTACCCTTGAGGTTGATGCGATAGGTCAGCGTGTTGTCCAGATTGAGCAGACGCACCCGCACAATCTGCCCCTCGGGCATGTCGACGACAGCATTGGCCTGGCCATTGATCGTGATCAGGCGCCCAGCCGTACCGCCACGGGCAGCTTCGCGGGGGATACTGAACGGCAGGTAGGCGCCCTGCTCGTCCACGTGCCAGTTTTTCAGGCTCAGGGTGCGTTCATGCTTGAACCCGGTAGGCTCGCGCTCCTCGACAATCAGCGGACCGACCAAACCTTTGCCAAGCTCTTCGGAACTGTTCACATGGGGGTGATACCAGTAGCTACCGGCATCCGGTACTCGGAACTTGTAATCGAAATACTCGCCCGGCAACACCGGCAGTTGCGAGACGTAGGGTACCCCGTCCATCTCCAGCGGCAAGCGGATACCGTGCCAGTGAATGGTCGTGGCGACTGGCAGGTGGTTGATGAAACGCACCCGCAGCCACTCGCCCTGACGCACCCGCAATTCGGTACCTGGCGCCGACGGGCCGAAAGCCCAGGCTTCGGTCTTGTGGCCAGAAACCAGCTCCACATCCAGCGGTGCGGCAATCAACTCGTAGTCGTGCCCGGCATTCGGGTCGCTGCGCCCCAGCCAGTAGCGGGATGCACCACCGGCGCCCAGGCCGATTGCCACCAGGCCGGTCAGGCCACCGAGTATTTGTCGCCGGGTAAAGGACATGCAGCAGGTACCTCGTAATGCCAGGAACAACATGCCCGCACCTGTCAGGTGCCGACGATGAAGGGCGAATACGATACACCTGCAATTGCGAAAGATTAAGTTAAGTCTTGCGCTATCGCCTGCGCATGATGTCGCACCTGCGCAGCACTAATTACCACCTGTTTGCAGATCACCTCCCTCACCCTGCGCCGCTCCCCCATCATTAGGAGCACGCTCATGCTTGTGACCACGCAGCACAACAGCGACCTTGAAGACCTGAGGCTGATGGCAACCCAGGTAAGCACACACTGCCCAGACATTCGCCAACTGGCCCGCGATATCGCGAAGGACCTGCTAACCCGGCACAACCTTGCGGGCCACGACCCTGACCATGTCTACTTTCACCGTTTCCATTCAGGCTCCAGCAGTCCGCGTACTTTCAGCGGCTGGCAGCATTACAGTCCCCCATACCAATCACTGACCTTGCCGCAACTGGTCATGCATCGTTTCAGTGCCGACGAACAGGACAATGCCGACCAGCTTGCCCTCTACACCGGTTTCTACAGCGACGGACCCGGTCAGGAGTCTTACGACGAGCACAATGAAATCCCACTGGCACCCGGTGAGGTTCTTCAGCACTTTTGGGAGATCGATTTCAGCAAGGATTTCCACCAGCGCCTTGATAGTTTCTGGTCCCACTACGCAGACGCCTACCGCATCCTGGCCAAATCCACGTTTCTCGCCCACGTTCTGGAGGTATCTGCCCAGAAGGGCAACAGTGCGCTGGCCAAGCGCGCTCGCCAGGTCGCTGAAGCCTTGAGCGGCAAGCTGACCTGGCCTCCAACCTTGCGACAGTTGCAGCGCATGATCACCCCGCCCCAAGGATTTCGCCTGTGCTCCTTCGATATCGGCGGCCATATTGCCAGCGATATTTTCAGAGTAGTGATGGATGATGGCTGCCAATTGCTCTATATCCCCGGCGAAGTCGATGCACTGCAACTATTCACCAACGACCGGGAAGTCTATTCGTGGGTCCTGGCACGCACTCGCATAGCACAAGATCGGGCACGTTTCATGAGCCACTTCCCACTCAGCAGCCATGGCGAGAGCGACCCCAACGTGGACCTCGAGCACCTGCTCGAGATCATCAGGTCGCAGTGGCACAGTACGACCCCAAAGGGGCTCAACACGCTGGACAATACAGTGCACGACGATGCCTTCCGCCACCTTCGCGATGCTGCACGTCAGCGCATGATCGACGACGCCCATTTTGCCCTGCGCTCCAACACGGACCTGCGTAAACAACTCTGGATCGGCTACCTGGCAGCAGTGGGCAAAGTCTTCGGCCCCATGGCGGCGGTTGATTGGCCGGTGGCTTTGGCCGTCGTGGGCGCTGGCCTGGCCGAAACCGGCTTGAACATCAATCAGGCAATCAATGGTCACACCACAGCCGAACGCCAGGCGGGCGTAACAGGAGCCATCCTGGCCGGAATCAATACCCTGTTCAACGCAACGCTGTTCCGTGCCAGCGGTGTAAATGCCAGCACTGAGATCGAGGAACTGGCCGAGATCGACGAAACCGCAGAAGGCAGTGGTAGCCGCCATGAACCAGCCGAAGAGCAGCAACTGGCGAGCGACGAGCTAGAACCCGCCACGCTCGCCGAGATCGAAGCCTGGGTCCCCACATCGTTTCGCCAAAGCGAATTGGCGCCGTTACTGGAATCACTGGAAAGCAACGAAATTCTCAGGAACGCGCCGGATGGCGGTCGATTCCAGGGCATTTTTGTTCAAGATGGCAAGCAGTACGCCATGGTCGGCGAGGAAACCTACCAGGTCCGCTACGTTGCTGAGTTGAAGACCTGGGTCATCATCGATCCGGACACCCCCTATTCGTTTACTCGCACCATTGCAATTGGCATGGACGACGCAGGCAACTGGCGATTGCTGGAACCCCTCGGCCTCAAAGGGGGAACACCTCGGTTTCTACTCAAGGCCTGGGGCAGACTGGCGCCAAGACCTGCCTTACCGCCATTGGAACCTGGCCCTTATGAAGTACCGGAATCAGAGCGCGAAGCATTGAAGCCTGCCGCTAACGGTAGACAGAATCTGGCACTGAGCGATCCCCATAATGGAGCCCCCTATAACTACTATCGGCAACTGCGCGACCAATTGGCCGCTGATGCACAACAATACTTCTCTTCATTCGTACAACCTCCACGCCCATCGATACCGGAAATTCCCCACACTGCCAGCGCCAAAGAAATACTGCGCAGCCTGTACGAACAGAGTAACGGGCTCGTAATCGGCGAATCCCATACCCAGCAAAGCGCCAAGCAGTTCCTGATAAACAATCTGCGCCAGCTCAAGAAACAGGGTGTTGATGTGCTCTACGTGGAACACTTCATGACAGATTTCCAGCAAGCCGATATGGACCTGTTCAATCAGACCGGAACGATGCCAGCCGAGCTGAAAGCCTATGTCGAGAATCATGACTACATGGCCACACTCGGCAAACCAACGCCCTACACGCTGAAAAAAGTACTCTATGAGGCACACAAGCAAAACATACGCCTACAAGCCATCGACTGTATGGCCTCTTACCGTCAAGTCTGGTACGTGAAGCCTTCGCCAATCATCCGCCAGGAGATGATGAATTTCTTTGCTCACCGAATCATTGCGGCCGACCAGGCACAGCGTGGAGCAGGACGATGGGTTGCCCTGGTAGGTAACTCTCACGCCAACACCTTTGGCGGCGCACCTGGCTTGAGCGAGTTGCAAGGCGCCATCGGCTTGCGGATCGAAGACATCGAAATAGGCCAGGTGGGCGGCATTGGCGCCGATCCCGGCCTTTGGGACGAGGTGGAAGGCGATGCGTTATTCGTCAGGAATGACCTGCTTCTACAAGTAGCCATTTCGCGTCCTTGGATGTAGCGCCGTACACACCAATCTGAACACCCTATGCAACAAGGGCACCAGCAGGTGCCCTTGTTGCTCATTAACCCCTCGGCCGAATCACCCCAGGCGGTGCAGTGGCGGGGTCCAGATATTCGACCGGCTGATATCTGGTCTGAAGCGCCAGACGCAGGTCAGCTTGCACGATACCATCGGGGTTACCCATGCTCGGCAGGAAGTACTCACCCGGATCCAGGGTGATTCCACTTGCTTGCCCAGGCCCGGCATCGACGATGCGCAAACCAGGCACGCCCTGCAGCTCTGCCACCCCTGGTACACGCTTGTAGAAGTTACTGTGCGTGTTGCCAACAAGGGCTATCCATTTATCAGCAGGATGCGCAGCTTGCTTGGCTGTAATGACTCGATGGGCGTAAAAATTCATCATTTTCTGCCGCAGTGGATCCCCCCAGTGCACCGCATCCAGGCCATCGAGTCGATAACTCGCGACACAATCGATCGCCTGTACCTGGATACGATTAGCCCGAGCCTTTCTGACCAGCTCCAGAAAAGTGGATTGACCTGCCGGATCGGTGAAGTGCCCCTCATCCAGTTGTCTGAGGTACGTTTCCAGGTGTCGACTCATTTGCCCCGTGCGGCTGAAAAGATCCAGATCGGCCTGATGCATGTCGGTCATCAGGTGCTCGAAGTAAAGTGTGCGCACACCTTTGTCATACAGCGGCCTGAAATTGTTCATCAACCAGCGCTTGCTGGCGATGGATCCGTGCGACTCACCCACCACCAGCCCCTGGTACTCATCGAACAACTGTATGAACGCGCGTTGCGGGCTAAGCGATGGCGCCGGGGCAACGATCCTGAGGCCGGGCTGCAATGGTGCACCGGCAAAAAAACTACTAGCATCTTCCTGCAGTAGCTGGCGAGTTCGCTCCAGGCTTTCACAGATATCATTCAGCGGCGATTGAGGGTCGTAAAAATCTCCCGAAATCATCCGCTGGTTGCGAACACTGATCAGCTCGCGCATCGCAGGACGGGCATGCGCTGGAGTTTCGTAGCTACCTGCTACGGTTTCAAATGGCGAGTAATCAATGAGCTCAACCGCCGGTTCAGGCCTCATCCCCCCCAAACACTGCCCGCCTCCACGCAGACAGGCTGCCTCAAAGACGCCCCACTGCCCTGCCTCATCAAGGCGGATCGGGATCCCGCCGGTAAAGCTGTACGGATTGTGTTCCGGGACAATCATCCAGGTGCCCACGGTCTGATCGTAGCGAACCCGATACGACACCCCGGCAATCTCGGCGTACTGCCTACCATTGGCAAGCGTACTGATGCCTTGCCAGGGCCCGTCCGGATCAGATGGCTCATTGACGATCTCGTTAGCCTCGAAGTCATCCAGATTCGGTTCAAAACTGCGGCCCAATGGCAGCAGGAATGGCAAGTTGAGCAGTAACTCGACACCCGCCCCAATCGCACCCAGCACAGCAGCATGGCGCTCTTCTTTGTTATCGCCGTCAACCGCCTGCTCGATATTCAGCGCCAGACTGGCGACTCCCACCGCCATCGCCAGCAGCACCATTGGCCAGCCCACAGGCGCCATGTAGCCGAACAACCGCCCCGCCACCGCCAGGTAGCCGATCCACAACTGAACGCGCAGTTCGCTGTTAGTGCGCAACACGGCGTCGGTTTCACTATCCATACGCTGCTTGGCACTGTCGCGCATCCAGGTGAACAGCTCGCCCGTTATCGGTGCACGCTGAACCTGAGCGGCAAACTGCTCGACAGTGCCGAGCGACCAACCCTGAAACTGGCCACGCAACGCCTGCAAACGCTCCGACTCAGCCGTAAAGTGAGCCAGCAGGTGCTCTTGACTCAAGCTCACCTGCAGCCAGCCAAACAGCCAGTCAACGACCTCCCGCTCACTGCCGAAGCCTTGGAACGAGGGCATCGACCCCGGCAAGTAGAGCACCTGCTGATCACCTGGCCCCTTGAGCCAGATGATATCCGAGGAGGTTTGCCCACCCAGGCTCAAAGTCGCAATCTGAATGCCGGGGGGCGGCGAGTGCAACTGTTCGAAGTGCTGCAACTGCGGGGCAACAACACTGTCGAAGCCGACCGCGTCGAACACCAGTTTCAACTGATACTCGTCCAGTTGCCCACTCAAGCCCGCGTGCAAGGCTTCAGACAGGTAGTTGAGCTTGGCCAGCGTACGCACTTCATCGCCGTAATCCTTCCAGAACGTCGCAGCACGGCGCTGGAAGGCAGCACCGAAGTCGAGTTGCCAGAATGCCTTGAGGACATGCTCAGGAACCAGGCGTACTTCATTGCTTTCATCGAACCTGCCCGCCTCAGGTCCGGCGGTGTAGAAGCCACCGTACAAGGACAGCAGATCGGCATTGTCCTGATCACTGACGCGAAACCGTCGCATCACCAACTCGGTCAAGGTCAGGGATTGTTGCGGCGCACTGAAATGCTCCCAACCGGTGAAGGTTCTGCTGCTACTGGCCGCCTCGCTGAAACGATGCCAATAGATTTGATCCGGGTCTGTACAGGGGAGACCCTCGACGTTGAGCAGATCGATTGCTGCCTGACGAGCTTCAGCGCGCAGATCAGGGAAGGCTTGCACGACCCTCTGGGCAATTGCCAAGAGCTCATCATGCAAGATCGTGGACAGGGGTGGTTGGGTCATTCGATAGCCTCCAGTTTGAAAGAGGCACACTTTGCAAGTCTGCGTTCAGACCCGGCGTTAGATAGTTACCACAGGCCAAAAAGAGGCCTCGAATGGCTATAGCGCCCCACCTGCGGGAAAACCTCGCGAAGATGCCGAACCGCAACCACCAAAGCGAAAGCTTCTACAATTATCTGGGCATGCCTGGGCACCACTGATTTCCGTCTCTCCAACAACAGCAATAATCGAAGAGGAAATACCATGCCGCGGATATCACTTCGCTTCGCCAGTCTCCTGACCTTGCTGTTGTTTGCGCAGTTCACGGTTGCGGCGGAAAAACAGCAGACCCTGGAGGTCATCAATGCCTACATGAGCGCCTGGAACAAACACGACTCTGATGCAGCGGCACAGTATTTTGCCGAAGACGGGGAGTTTCTGGATGCGTCCGTAGGGGTGCCCAAGGTCGGTAGGGAAACCGCCAAGGTCGAAGTCATCAAGCTCTTTATCGACGCGGTGCCTGACTTGAAATGGCAAATGCTTGGCCAGCCGATCATCGACGGTGACAACATCGCCTTCGAGTGGCAGTTCGATGGGCACAACACCGGTGCCTGGGCGCCGGATACACCTGCAACCAACAAGCCCTTGTCCTTCAAGGGTGTCAGCTTCATCAAGCTCAAGGATGGCAAGATCGCCTCGCAGCATGACTATTACGATGCGTTGTCGTTCAACAAACAGCTGGGTTGGTAATTGCAACCGGCAGTCGCAAAACAGCCTCCACGGTGGGAGCGGGGGGGGGGGGGGGGGGGGGGGGGTGGGGGGGGGGGGGGGGGGGGGGGGGGAGCGGGTGCGTATTGGGGGGGCCCTCTACTCTCCCCCCCCCACCCCCTCTCCCCCCCCCCCCCCCCCCCCCCCCCCCCCCCGCTCCCACCGTGGAGGCTGGTTAAGACAGTTGCTCCCACCTATGGGAGCAGACGCCCGATCACTCCCACTCGATCGTTGCCGGCGGCTTGCTCGAGACGTCGTAGGTGACGCGCGAGATGCCTTCGATCTCGTTGATGATCCGGCCGCTGACCGTCTCCAGCAGCTCGTAAGGCAGGTGCGCCCAACGTGCGGTCATGAAGTCGATGGTTTCTACCGCACGCAGGGCCACGACCCAGGCGTAACGGCGGCCATCACCAACCACACCGACCGATTTCACCGGCTGGAACACCACGAATGCCTGGCTGACCTTGTGGTACCAGTCGGCCTTGCGCAGCTCTTCGATGAAGATGTGGTCAGCACGACGCAGCAGGTCGGCGTACTCTTTCTTCACTTCACCGAGGATACGCACACCCAGGCCCGGGCCCGGGAATGGGTGACGGTAGACCATGTCGTACGGCAGGCCGAGTTCCAGACCGAGGCGACGGACCTCGTCCTTGAACAGCTCGCGCAGCGGCTCGACCAGCTTGAGGTTCATCTCTTCCGGCAGGCCACCGACGTTGTGGTGCGACTTGATCACGTGGGCTTTGCCGCTCTTGGCGCCAGCCGACTCGATCACGTCCGGGTAGATGGTGCCCTGAGCCAGGTACTTGATGTTCTCAAGCTTGTTCGACTCGGCATCGAATACGTCGATGAAGGTACGACCAATGATCTTGCGCTTCTTCTCAGGGTCCGCTTCGCCAGCCAGATTGTTCAGGAACTGATCTTCGGCGTTGGCGCGGATCACCTTGACGCCCATGTTCTCGGCGAACATGGCCATCACTTGCTCACCTTCGTGCAGACGCAGCAGGCCGTTATCAACGAAGACGCAAGTCAGCTGGTCGCCGATAGCCTTGTGCAGCAAGGCGGCAACCACCGAGGAATCAACGCCGCCGGAAAGGCCGAGCAGGACGTTGTCGCTACCGACCTGGGCACGCACCTGGGCAATCGCGTCTTCGGCGATTTTCGACGGCGTCCACAGGGCTTCGCAGCCGCAGACGTCGAGGATGAAGCGCGAGAGGATGCGACCGCCCTGCTTGGTATGGGTCACTTCCGGGTGGAACTGCACGCCGTAGTAGCCACGGGTGTCGTCGGCCATGCCGGCGATCGGGCAGCTCGGGGTGCTGGCGAGGATGTGGAATTCTTCCGGGATGCGGGTGACCTTGTCACCGTGGCTCATCCATACGTCCAGGCCGAGTACGCCGTCAGCATCGACGTGGTCTTCGATGCCATCGAGCAGGCGGCTCTTGCCGACTACGTCAACGCGGGCATAACCGAATTCGCGCAGCTCGGAACCTTCAACCTTGCCGCCCAACTGCTCGGCCATGGTCTGCATGCCGTAGCAAATGCCGAATACCGGCACACCCAGGTCCCAGACGGCCTGTGGCGCGCGCGGGCTGTTGGCTTCATGCACGGACTCGGGGCCGCCGGCCAGGATGATACCGCGCGGAGCGAATTCGCGAATCGCTTCGTCGTCCATGTCGAACGGGTGCAGTTCGCAGTACACACCGATCTCGCGCACGCGGCGGGCGATCAGCTGGGTGTACTGGGAACCGAAGTCGAGGATCAGGATGCGGTGAGCGTGAATGTCGAGGGCCATGACTCAATCTCGTCAGTGGAAATCGGAAACGACGCGGGGCTGTCGAAAACAGCCCCGCTTGCAAGTGTTGCCAGAAGCATCAACCTACGCGGTAGTTTGGCGCTTCTTTGGTGATCTGTACGTCATGCACGTGGGACTCGGCCATGCCGGCACCGGTGATGCGCACGAACTCAGGCTTGGTACGCATTTCTTCGATGTTGGCGCTGCCGGTGTAACCCATCGAGGAACGCAGGCCACCCATCAGCTGGTGGATGATCGCGGTCAGGGTACCCTTGTACGGCACACGACCTTCGATACCTTCCGGTACCAGCTTCTCGGCGCCGGCCGAGGAGTCCTGGAAGTAACGATCCGAGGAACCCTGGGCCTGGGACATGGCGCCCAGCGAGCCCATGCCGCGGTAAGCCTTGTAGGAACGACCCTGGAACAGTTCGATCTCGCCCGGCGCTTCTTCAGTACCGGCGAACATCGAGCCCATCATCACCGCCGAAGCACCGGCAACGATGGCCTTGGACAGGTCACCGGAGAAGCGGATACCGCCATCGGCGATCAGCGGGATACCGGTGCCTTCAAGGGCAGCGGCAACATTGGCGATGGCGCTGATTTGCGGCACACCGACACCGGCGACGATACGGGTGGTGCAGATCGAGCCAGGGCCGATACCGACCTTGACTGCGTCAGCGCCGGCTTCGGCCAGAGCCTTTGCAGCAGCGCCGGTAGCGATGTTGCCACCGATGACCTGAACTTGCGGGAAGTTCTCTTTTACCCAGCGAACGCGATCGATCACGCCTTTGGAGTGACCGTGAGCGGTGTCGACCACCACCACGTCAACGCCGGCAGCGACCAGTGCGGAAACGCGATCACCGGTGTCTTTACCGGTACCGACGGCAGCGCCAACACGCAGACGACCCTGGTCGTCCTTGCTCGCCAGCGGGTAGGCCTTGGCCTTCTCGATGTCGTTGACGGTCATCATGCCTTTGAGGGCGAACTTGTCGTCGACGATCAGCACGCGCTCGATGCGGTGCTTGTGCAGCAGCTCGCGCGCTTCGTTCTTGTCGGCGCCTTCCTTGACAGTGACCAGACGCTCTTTCGGCGTCATCACTTCACGGACGGTGGCATCCAGACGGCTTTCGAAACGAATATCGCGGGAGGTGACGATGCCGACCAGGTCGCCATCGTGCAGCACCGGCACGCCGGAGATGTTGTTCAGGCGGGTCAGTTCGAACAGGTCACGCACGGTAGCATCGGCTTCGATAGTGATCGGGTCCTTGACCACGCCGGCCTCGAACTTCTTGACCTTGCGCACTTCGGCAGCTTGCTGCTCGATGGTCATGTTCTTGTGGATGATGCCGATGCCGCCTTCCTGGGCCATGGCAATGGCCAGGCGGGCTTCGGTCACGGTATCCATGGCGGCGGAAACCAACGGAATATTCAGCTCGATGCCACGGGTCAAACGGGTCTTGAGACTGACTTCGTTAGGTAGCACCTCTGAGTAACCAGGTACTAGGAGAATGTCGTCGAAGGTCAGGGCTTCTTGGCTGATACGCAGCATCGCGGGGGCTCCCGGGCGGGAAAAATGGAAGCGCGCCATTATACTCATCCAGAGCCCTTCACTCAATGCAAAGATGGGCCTTCGGTCAGTTGTCGTCCAACTCGACCTGTACCACCGCCACCGGCTGGTCCAGCCAGTCGGCAAAGTCGGCGATAAAGGAAGCCTTGAAGCCGGCCGCCGCCCAGTCGTTGAAAATGAATCCAAGGTTGGAAAACGCGCACGGTTGCAGGAACAGGAAGCCGTTGATGTCGTCTTCATGGCCACAGCGTGGACAGGTGAAGTTGTCGCTCTGGTTGGGCATCCACTCTTCCAGGCTGGCGAACAGCTCCACCCCCACTTCCTTGCGGCATTCGGCGCAGCCCGCTTCTTCGAGAAAACCCCGGGTCGGGGTATAGATGCAACGTTTGGTGATGACTTCCAGGCCGTTCACCGCCTTGCCATACGGCAACAGGTGCGGGCGCTCGACCACTTTACGCGCGCCTTCGGCGATGGCGTAGGCCATGCGGTTGCCGGTGCGCCCACAAGTGCTGAGCTGCTCCTCGATGACCTTCTCGCGCACCAGCCAGCGCAGGATCGCCCGCGCACGCGGCTCATGCACAGGAACGGTGGAGATCTTCGGGACAATGATGCTCTGGGTAATCATGACGGCAGCCAAACATGCTCAAAGCTGCCAGTTTACCTCACTCAGGTAGCGACCGATCAGGGCAATGCCGCTGGCCAGCACCAGCCAGGTGACCAGACGCACGAAGGTCTCCCGCGACATGTTCAGGGTCAGGCGCCGGCCCAGGTACAGCCCGATCACCATCATCGGCAGCAAGCACAGCGCCAGCAATAACAGCGGCAGGTCGGCGTACACGCCAGCGAACAGGAACAGGCTCAGGCGCACCACGGTGCTGCAACTGATCAGCGCGCTTTGGGTCGCCCGCGCCTGTTCCTTGGACGGCAGCCGGGCATTGAGATAAATGGCATAGAGGAAGCCGCCGCTGCCGAACAAGGCACCGAACAGTCCGCCCACGGTTCCCATCGGTACCGACCAGGCGGCCGAGAGCTGTGCCGGCCTGATCTTTACCGCCAGGCTATACAAGGCATAGGCGCTGATAAACAGGCCCATCAACAGCAACAACAGGTCGGATTTGAGGTTGAGCAGAAACACCACGCCGAGGGTGCAGCCCAGTGCCATGCACGGCAGCAGGCGCAGCAGTTCCGCACGGGCCACGGCCTTGCGCGCCGGCAGCCAGTTGCCGAAAGCGGCGACAAAATCCAGCAACACCAGCAACGGGATGATCCGCGATAGTGGCATGAAGTTGATCAGTACAGGTCCCGCCACCAGCGCCGTGCCGAAGCCGGCGATGCCGAAGACGATATAGGCGGCGCCGATGCCGAGCAGGATCGGCAGCCAGTCGAAGTCGGTGAAGGGTATCTGGGCAAACAGAGTCGAGAGCATGGCGGTCGCCAACAGTGGAGGTGTGGAAACTTTAGCCAGCACCAAGCCATGCCGACTAATATGCAATTACGCCACTAGTCATCTCGAAACGGCATATCAATCATGATCTCCACCCGTCAGTTGCGATACTTCGTCGAAATCGCCGAATGCGGCAGTTTCAGCGGTGCCGCCGAACGCCTGTTCATTGCCCAGTCGGCCTTGAGCCGGCAGATCAAGGAGCTGGAGGCGCAGCTTGAGACCTTGCTGTTCGAACGCACCGCTCGCCAGCCACGCCTTACCGCGGCGGGCCTGGCCTTCCTTCCCAGAGCCCGCACTCTGCTGGTGGACCTGGAAAAAGCCCAACGCCTGGCCCGGGAGGTCGGCCAGGGCGTACGTGGCAGTCTGCGCCTGAGTCATTCGAGTACCGTGCCGTTGACCGGACAGCTGTTGACCCGACTCAGTGGCTATCTGCATGAGCATCCGGGCATCTCCATGGAAATCGCCCAGCAGTCTTCCGAGGCCCAGCTTGCAGAGCTGGCGGAAGATCGCCTGGAAATCGGCCTGCTGCGCTTGCCAGTGCTGCGCCAGCATGAAGGCCTTTGTGTGCAACCACTGTTTGAAGAGCCCTTGTTGCTGGCGGTCGCCGACGATCATCCGTTGGCCAGGGAAACCAGCGTTTGTCTGGCGCAGCTGCGCAATGAGGCCTTTATTTCCATCCCCCATCGCCAGCGTGGCGGCTTGAGTTACCTGTCTGCCGAACTGTGCATGGGGGCAGGGTTCTTTCCGAAAGCTGCACGGGTGGTGTCGCGCAAGACAACGCAGTTACAGTTGATCCAGGCAGGCTTTGGTGTGGCGTTGCTGCCGCAGTGCATGCAGGAGATTGCCCCGCCTTCACTGCGCTTCATTGCCCTGACGGATGAAGGGTGCAGCAGTACAGTGGCTTTGGCCTATCGCCAGGATGCCGGGGCTTTGGTGTGGCAATTTGTCGATCATATGACCTCATCGCGGGGCAAGCCCGCTCCCACCGTGTGCGGAGCCCCTGTGGGAGCGGGCTTGCCCCGCGAATGAAGACTCGCCGCCCCACTGCCATCCCGACACCACAATCCTTTATGATGCAGCCCATGATCAAAGACCCCTTCGAAAGACTCGGCCTGGACCGCGAAGTCCTGACCGTCAGCCAGCTCAACGGCCGCGCCCGGGTGCTGCTCGAGGACGTGTTCCGCAATGTCTGGGTCGAAGGCGAGATCTCCAACCTCGCCCGCCCGGCTTCCGGCCATGTCTATTTCACCCTCAAGGACAGCGGTGCCCAGGTGCGCTGCGCATTGTTCCGGCAGAACGCTGTGCGCGTTCGCCAGGCGCTGCGCGATGGCCTGGCGGTGAAGGTACGCGGCAAGGTTTCGCTGTTCGAAGGTCGCGGTGACTATCAGCTTATCCTCGACACGGTCGAACCTGCCGGCGATGGTGCATTGCGCCTGGCATTCGAAGCACTCAAGGAAAAGCTCGGCGCCGAAGGCCTGTTCAGCGCCGAGAACAAAGTAGCCCTGCCCGCCCATCCGCAACGCATCGGTATTATCAGCTCGCCCACCGGCGCGGTGATCCGCGACATCATCAGCGTGTTCCGCCGCCGTGCTCCACAGGTCGAGCTGACCCTGATCCCGACCGCGGTACAAGGCCGCGAAGCGATCAACCAGATCGTTCGTGCCCTGCAACTGGCCGACAGCCGCGGCTTCGACGCGCTGATCCTGGCCCGTGGCGGTGGTTCGCTGGAAGACCTCTGGTGCTTCAACGAAGAAGCCGTAGCGCGGGCTATCGCTGCCTGTGTAACCCCGATTGTCAGCGCTGTCGGGCATGAAACCGACGTCTCGATCAGTGACTTTGTCGCGGACGTGCGCGCCCCCACGCCCTCGGCAGCCGCCGAACTGCTGGCACCGGACAGCAGCGACCTGCAACGGCGCATCGACAGCCTCAAGCGCCGCCTGCTGCTGCGTATGCAGAGCCGCTTGATGCATGACCGTCTGCGCCTGGACAGCCTGACCCGGCGCCTGCGTCACCCTGGCGAGCGTCTGCGCCAGCAAGCTCAGCGCCTGGACGACCTCGACATGCGCCTGCGCCGCGCCTTCGAACAACGCCTGAACCAGCGCCGCGAACGCCTGGCGCGTCTCGACACACGCCTGGCGGCGCAGCACCCGGGACGCACCCTGGCCCTGCTCAAGCAGCGCCTGGACAGCCTGGCCGAGCGCTTGCCACGGGCCATGCGTGAAACCCTCAAAGACCGTCGCCAGCGCCTGCAAGCCCAAGTGCAAACCCTGCAGGTGGTCAGCCCTTTGGCCACCCTGGGGCGCGGCTACAGCATTCTCCTCGACGAACGCGGCCAGGCTGTTCGCAGCGCGGCCCAGACCCACAATGGCCAGCGCCTGACTGCACGCCTGGGCGAAGGCGAGTTGCTCGTGCGGGTCGAAGACAATCACCTGACTCCGGTCACGCTTTCATTACTGGACTGAACCATGCCTCGTCTGTTTGCCCCGTTGTTGTTGCTGTGCCTGATGTTCGCCAGCAGCGCCCAGGCCAGCTACATCACCCGCCAACTGAACAAACCGGTACCCGGTGGCGTCGCGGTCGTCAATCTCGGCCCTGCGGCTCAGGCCCCCAACGCCCGCTTCGACGGTAAACCGGTACTGGTGGTCAGGGAGCAGGACAACTGGCTGGCCATCGTCGGCCTGCCGCTGACGCAAAAGCCCGGCCAGGCGCAGCTCACCCAGGGCACGCGCACGCTCACCTTCAATGTCGGCAGCAAGAAATATCCGGAGCAACGCATCACCTTGAAGAACAAGCGCCAGGTCAACCCCGACCCGGCCGACCTCAAGCGCATCGATGCCGAGCTTGCCGAACAGATCAAGGCCTACCGCAGTTTCAGCCCGACCCTGCCGAGCAACCTGATCCTCGACAAGCCGGTCAACGGCCCGCTGTCGAGCAAGTTCGGCGTGCGCCGTTTCTTCAACGGTGAAGAACGCAATCCCCACGCCGGGCTGGATTTCGCTGTACCGGCCGGCACCCCGATCAAGACCCCGGCCAACGGCAAGGTGATTCTGATCGGCAACTACTTCTTCAACGGCAACACAGTCTTCGTCGACCATGGCCAGGGCTTTATCAGCATGTTCTGTCACATGTCGAAAATCGACGTCAAACCCGGCCAGCAACTCAGCCGCGGCGCGATCGTTGGCCGGGTCGGCGCAACCGGCCGCGCCACCGGCCCGCACATGCACTGGAACGTCAGCCTCAACGATGCGCGGGTGGATCCGGCAATTTTCATCGGGGCGTTCCAACCCTGACGCTTCGCTTGCGCCAATCAAAAAGACCGCGCAACTGGCGCGGTCTTTTCATTTGTGGCGCGCTATAAAATATCGACAAATCTTACTTTTTAAGCATTTCTATCAATTTTCTCTCAAGGCTTGCCATCTTTAACCCCACTGGGTAGGGTTGAAGCCATGAAAACCTTTCAGACCCTCATTCTGCTTCGTCAACATCGCAGCCTCTGCCTGGTCAGTGCACGACTACCAAGCTGAATCGCGTCGCCTCGCCTTTTCATCTCGTTTTCGTTCGGCAGGCCACCTTTCCAGGCCGCACACTAAGGATTGCTTTTCATGACCATGCTCAAAGACCCTTCGAAAAAATACAGCGCCTTCCCTACCGTCAACTTGCCTGACCGTACCTGGCCATCGAAGACCATCACCCAGACGCCAATCTGGTGCAGCTCCGACCTGCGTGATGGCAACCAGTCGTTGATCGAGCCTATGGATGCGGTGAAGAAGCTGCGTTTCTGGAAGACCCTGGTCAGCGTTGGCGTGAAAGAGATCGAAGCCTCGTTCCCGTCGGCTTCGCAAACCGATTTCGACTTCGTTCGCACCCTGATCGAAGATGGCCACATTCCTGACGACACCACCATTCAGGTGCTGACCCAGGCCCGTGAAGACTTGATCGCCCGTACCTTCGAATCGCTGCGCGGTGCGAAAAAGGCCATCGTCCACCTGTACAACGCCACCAGCCCGTCGTTCCGCCGCATCGTCTTCAACCAGGACAAGCAAGGCGTGAAAGACATCGCGGTGAATGCGGCCAAATTGTTCGTCAAATACGCCGCCCAGCAACCGGAAACCCAGTGGACCTTCCAGTACTCGCCCGAGACCTTCAGTGCCACCGAGCTTGAGTTCGCCAAGGAAGTCTGTGATGCGGTGATCGAGGTGTGGAACCCGACGCCGAGCAACAAAATCATCCTCAACCTGCCGGCCACCGTCGAAGTCTCGACGCCGAACATCTACGCCGACCAGATCGAGTGGTTTGGCCGCAACGTCAACCGTCGCGACAGCGTGATCATCAGCCTGCACACCCACAACGACCGTGGTACCGGCGTCGCCGCCACCGAATTGGGCCTGATGGCCGGCGCCGACCGCGTCGAAGGCTGCCTGTTCGGCAACGGCGAGCGTACCGGTAACGTCGACCTGGTGACCCTGGCCTTGAACCTCTACACCCAGGGCCTGGACCCACAGCTGGACTTCTCCGACATCGATGGCGTGCGCAAGGTGGTCGAGGAGTGCAACCAGATTCCGGTGCACCCACGTCATCCGTATGTCGGTGACCTGGTTCACACCGCCTTCTCCGGCTCGCACCAGGACGCTATCCGCAAGGGCTTCACCCAGCAGAAAGACGACGCCAAGTGGGAAGTGCCGTACCTGCCGATCGACCCGGCCGACATCGGCCGCAGCTACGAGGCGGTGATCCGCGTCAACAGCCAGTCGGGCAAAGGCGGTATCACCTACCTGCTCGAACAGGAATACGGCATCAGCCTGCCGCGCCGCATGCAGATCGAGTTCAGCCAGGTGGTACAGGGTGAAACCGATCGCCTGGGCCTGGAAATGTCTGCCCAGCAGATCTACAACTTGCTGCATCGCGAGTACTTGCAAGCCAACGCGCCGTACGCGCTGGTCAGCCATCGCTTGCAGGAAGAGAACGGCAACAGCAAGGTCGAAGTTGAAGTGTCCAGCGAAGGTGAAACCACCCTGCACTGGCGCGGCAAGGGCAATGGCGCCCTGGAAGCCCTGGTGGCCGGTTTGCCGGTGGCCGTGGAGATCATGGACTACAACGAGCACGCCATCGGTGCGGGCACCAACGCCAAAGCCGCAGCCTATATCGAACTGCGTGTTGCCGGTGGACGCCCGGTTCATGGCGTGGGTATCGATGAAAACATCACCACCGCCAGCTTCAAGGCACTGTTCAGTGCGCTGAACCGCTCCTTGAGCCAGCAGGCAGCGAAAGCGGCGTAAGCTGATTCAGGCAAAGTAAAAAAGCCCGTATCCATTGATACGGGCTTTTTATGCATTCACTTTACTTAAAGCACTTATATATCAAAGCAAAATTGATTCAGATCAATGCCACAACTAACAAGCGCATGTTAGTGCAACAGCCAACAACTAGATAAACCACTAAAACATCGTTCAACTTATATTCACTCACGTACAATAGTGGCTGCGCGCCATCAAACAACAATAGGACACGACCACGCGCCAACTACTGAATGCATATAAGGTTTGAAGTCAGCATGCTCAAGAACGCTCCGCTTCGTCTGAAACTATTGTTGATACTGGTATTTCCCCTGCTCGGATTCCTGAGCCTGGGCGGCCTGTTCATCGCCGATAACTACCGAACCCTCAAGGACATGGAAGCCACTGTACAGGCCAGCAGCACCGCAGAGTCCCTCAGCCAGCTAATTACCACCTTACAACGCGAACGCGGTGCCAGCGGAGTATTCCTTGGCAGCCGGGGAACCGCTATGGCCGATCGCCTGGCGACCATGCGCAGTGAATCCAGCGCGGCCGTTGAAGCCGTCCGCAGCCAGCGCAACACCCACGACCGCGACCTCGAGAAAGTACTTGCCGCCCTTGAGCGCTTGCCCGATATCCGCAGCCAAGTCGATAAACTAAGCATCGACAGCACAGCGTCTGGAACCCATTACACCGAGATCATCCAGCAGTTGATCGGCTATACCCACTCACTGGAAACCCGCGTTAGTAATACCGCTGTTGTTCACGCCCTGAGTGCACTCAATCAATTTATTGAAATGAAAGAGCGCGCCGGCCGCGAACGGGTAATACTCGGCCTGGTCTTCAATCAGGATCATTTCGATGAAACCCTGCTATCGCGCTTCAGCCGCAACCTCGGAGAGTTCAACGCATATGCCGACGGATTTCGTCGCAAGGCATCGGCGATTACCCAGCGCCAATTCGACGAGAAGATGCAATCAACTGCAGCTGCAGAAGTTGACCGCTTGCAACGCCTGGCATTTGAGATCCCCCTGGGCCAGAAACTCGGCTTGAAGCCTGAAAGCTGGTTCGAAACAGCCACACAGCGCATCGACCAGATGGGTGAAGTCGAGCAATCACTGGCGCTGGCCGTTGGCACCCTGGCCGAACAGGCCCGAGATACCGCGAGCAAAGCCTTGTGGCTGACCATCGGCAGCGCCGCTGTCGCCTTGCTGGTGGTTGCACTGTTGTCCTGGGCGATCATCCGCAGCATCGATGTGGCGGTGCGCGATATCAACCAGGTGCTGAACAAACTCGCCGAACGCGACCTGACCTCCAGGGCGAGCTACCAGAGCAGGGACGAGTTCGGCCAGATCGCCGATAACCTCAACCGCATGAGCGAACAGTTCACCGACATCGTCGAAGAAATTGGCAACGCCACTGCACAGGTGGCCACTGCCGCCGAAGAGTCCTCTGCGGTCACCCTGCAGACCAGCCGCAGTGTCGAGCAGCAACGCCAGAGCACCGAGCTGGTGGCCACCGCCATCAACGAGATGAGCGCCACTGTGCGCGAGGTGGCCCATAGCACCAGCGATGCGGCATGTATGTCGCAACAGATCAACGTCAGCACGACACAAGGCCTTGTCGAAATCGAGAGCACTATCGAACTGATCCGCCAGCTCTCCGACCAGGCCGAGCAGACGGCAACCACCATCGACGACCTCAAGCATGAAAGTGACGCTATCTCTTCGGTCCTGGACGTCATCCGCGGGATCGCCGAACAGACCAACCTGCTGGCGTTGAACGCCGCCATCGAAGCGGCCCGTGCCGGTGATCACGGTCGCGGATTTGCCGTGGTCGCCTCGGAAGTTCGGACCCTGGCGCAACGGACGCAGGAATCGACCGGGAGCATCCAGCAGATGATCAGCAACCTGCAGATTGGCTCCGACCGCGCCAGCAGCTCGATGCTGGAGACCCTGGGTAAAGCCCAGTCAGGTGCCAGCAAGATAGGACGGGCCGGCGAGCTGCTTGCAGAGATTGCAGACGGCGTGGCCCGCATCAACGACCGCAACATCCAGATTGCCTCGGCTGCCGAGGAACAGAGCGCGGTGTCCGAAGACATCAATCGCAACGTGAACGAGATCAACGATCTGGTAATTCAGGTGAGTGCGGGAGCCCAACAGACCGCAGTGACTAGCCAGGAACTCGCACGACTGGCTGAACACCAGCAGGATCTGGTGAGCCAGTTCAAGGTTGCCTAGGACTTCAGGTCAGACAGACAAAAAAAAGGGGCGCCGACCAAGCGCCCCATAAGCCGTGTAGCACACAACGAATCAGTTCAATCCAGCAGCGCCAGTGCCTCGGCGCTGCAGTCGGTAATCCGCGACCATTCGCGATTCTTGATCCAGCCACTGTCGAGCATCCAGGTACCGCCCACACACATCACGTTGGGTAGCGCCATGTAGCTCTTCACGTTGCCCGGGTTTACCCCTCCGGTCGGACAGAAACGCACATCGCCGAACGGTCCAGAGAAGGCTCTGATCGCCGCCACACCACCGCTGATCTCAGCTGGGAACAGCTTGAAGCGCCGGTAACCAAGGGTATAGCCCATCATGATTTCCGATGGTGTGCTGATACCTGGGAGCAACGGGATTGCGCTTTGGACACCGGCCTCGAGCACATCCTGGGTGATACCCGGCGTGACCACGAACTGGGCACCAGCGGCTTCCACCGCCGCAAACATTTTGCGATCCAGCACGGTACCGGCGCCTACGCATAGTTCCGGCCGCTGCTCACGCAGCACCTGGATGGCCTTCAGGCCATGCGCCGAACGCAGGGTCACTTCGAGCGTTTTGATACCACCGGCAGCCAGGGCATCGGCCAACGGCAGGATGTCTTCTTCGCGGGCGATGGTGATCACCGGCAGAATGCGCGCCTGGGTGCAGATCTGATCGATCCGGGCAATCTTGTCGGTCATCGAAACTCCCGGCTGTTTCAGTTCATGCGTGGTCATAACGGCGGATCCTTGGCTCATGGGCACCAGTAAATATCCAGAGGGTCTTGTAAGAAGGCGCGAATCGGCATGTCGCTCAGGTCATCGCTCGCCAGCGCGGCGCGCAGGGTAGCGAGTTTGCCCGGGCCTTGCACAGACAAGGCGGTGAAAGCGGCAGTCGCCAGCAAGGCACGGGTCATGCTCAATCGTTGATGTGGCACCGTCGGCGCCAGCATCGGCAAGCAGCGGCGCGCGCTCTGCGGATCAAGGCCTTCGGTCAGGTTCGGGCTGCCCGGGAAGAGCGAGGCGGTATGGCCGTCGTCGCCCATGCCCAGCACCAGCACGTCGATGCCCGGCAGCTCGGCCAAGGCTTGATCGGCTTCCAGCGCTGCCACTTCAAGGTTGGCGGCAGCACGATACAGGTTGAGGAAACGCGCCTTGGCGGCGTTGCCCGTCAACAGGTGTCGCTTGAGCAGACCGGCATTGCTGTCGGCATGCTCGACCGGCACCCAGCGTTCATCGGCCAGCGTCACCAGCACCTTCGACCAGTCCAGCGGCTGCTGGATCAGTGCCTGGAAAAACGCCACCGGGCTACGCCCACCGGACACCACCAGGGTCGCCTGGCCTTTGGCTGCTATCGCCGCATTCAGGCGCCCTGCTACATCCTTGGCCAGGCCGGCAGCCAGCTGCGCGGCACCGTTGAAGTCATGTGCCGTCACGTTAGCCGGCAGTTGCAGTTCAGATATCGCCATACCAGGACCTCCCATCACGGGTAATCAATGCAATCGAGCTCATCGGCCCCCAGGAGCCAGCAGCGTAAGGCTTGGGCGCATCGCCGCTGTTCTTCCAGCCGGCAATCAGCTGATCGCACCACTTCCACGCGTATTCGATTTCGTCTTTGCGCACAAACAGGTTCTGATTGCCGCGCATCACTTCCAGCAACAAGCGCTCATAGGCATCGGGAATCCGCGCGCTACGCCAGGTGTCGGAAAAATTCAGCTGCAACGGGCCGCTGCGCAGTTGCATGCCCTTGTCCAGCCCCTGCTCTTTAGTCATCACCCGCAACGAGATACCTTCGTCCGGCTGCAGACGGATGATCAGTTTGTTACCGATCTGCAAACGCTGTTCCGGGGCGAAGATGTAGTGCGGGGTTTCCTTGAAATGGATGACGATCTGCGACAGCTTCTGCGGCATGCGCTTGCCGGTACGCAGGTAGAACGGCACACCGGCCCAGCGCCAGTTGCGGATGTCGGCGCGCAGGGCGACAAAGGTTTCGGTATCGCTCTGGGCGTTGGCGTTGTCTTCTTCCAGGTAACCGGGCACTGACTTGCCTTCGCTGTAGCCGGCGATGTATTGGCCACGCACCACGTGAGTACTCAGGCCTTCGCCGGTGATCGGCGCCAGCGCCTTGAGCACTTTGACCTTCTCATTGCGGATGCTGTCGGCGGAAAGATCGCTGGGCGGGTCCATGGCAATCAGACAGAGCAGCTGCAACAAGTGGTTCTGGATCATGTCGCGCAGTTGCCCGGCCTTGTCGAAATAGCCCCAGCGCCCTTCGATCCCGACCTTCTCGGCCACGGTGATTTCCACATGGGAAATCGAATTCTGATTCCACTGGGTTTCGAACAGGCTGTTGGCAAAGCGCAGGGCAATGAGGTTCTGGACGGTTTCCTTGCCCAGATAATGGTCGATGCGATAGACACGGTTTTCCGGAAAGTACTGCGCCACCGCATCATTGACCCGGCGCGAAGAGTCCAGGTCATGGCCGATAGGTTTTTCCAGCACCACGCGGGTACGCGCACTGAGACCGACGAGGTCGAGGTTCTCGCAAATGCTGCCATAGACCGCCGCAGGCGTAGCGAAGTAAGCAATCAGCTGACTGTCGTCACGGACCTGATTGGCCAGTGCCTGGTAGTCCTCGGCCTTGAGGAAGTCCACGTGCAGATAGCTCAGGCGCGCGAGAAAACGCTGCAACACCAGGGTTTCGATCTGCCCTTCCGGGACGAACTCGCGCAGGTGCGCCTCGATCGACGCCAGGTGCGCCTCGACACTGCCCGGCTCGCGGGCCAGTGCCAGCACCCGTGTATCGGCGTGCAGCAAGTCGGCGCGGTCGAGCTGGTAGAGCGCCGGAAACAGCTTGCGCAACGCCAGGTCGCCGAGGGCGCCAAACAGGGCAAAGGTGCAAGGTTCAACGCTGATCGATGCCATGATGTTGGTTCTTTTATCAAGTTGACGTAGAAATACCGGTTTCAATCGGAGTTTTCAAGGAATAATGTAGTAAAAACCACAACATTTTATCCGATACACAGATTCAAGTGGTGTGCCTCCCATGCCATCAGTACGATAGGCCACCGCGTCAAAAGCCCACTACCACCGGTAGCCGGCTGCCTCATCGACCCAAGGACACATACCCATGGACCGCGTGCGAAACCTCCTGGAGCAGATCCAGGGCCGCCTCGAAGAGCTGAACAAGGCTGAGCGCAAAGTCGCCGAAGTCATCTTGCACAATCCCCAGCAAGCCACCCGCTTCAGCATCGCCGCCCTCGCCCAGGCCGCCAAGGTCAGCGAACCGACGGTGAACCGCTTCTGCCGTTCGTTCGGCGTCAGTGGCTATCCCGAGCTCAAGCTGCAACTGGCGCAAAGCCTGGCCAGCGGCGCGGCTTACGTCAGCCGGGCAGTGGAAGCCGATGATGACCCGGCGTCCTATACCCAGAAAATCTTCGGCAGTGCCATCGCCTCGTTGGACAGTGCCTGCCAGCAGCTTGATCCACAGTTGATCAGCCGCGCTGTCGACATGCTGATCCAGGCCCGGCAGATCCATTTCTTCGGCCTCGGCGCCTCAGCGCCCGTGGCGCTGGACGCCCAGCACAAGTTTTTCCGCTTCAACCTCGCCGTTTCGGCCCACGCTGATGTACTGATGCAGCGCATGCTGGCCTCGGTGGCCCACACCGGCGAGCTGTTCGTCATCATCTCCTACACCGGCCGCACCCGCGAACTGGTCGAAGTCGCGCGCCTGGCCCGGGAAAATGGCGCCTCGGTGCTCGGCCTGACTGCCGCCGATTCGCCCCTGGCTAAAGCCAGTAGCCTGAGCCTGAATATACCGCTGCCAGAAGACACCGATATTTATATGCCGATGACCTCGCGGATCATCCAGCTGACAGTGCTCGACGTCCTGGCCACCGGCATGACCTTGCGCCGCGGTGTGGACTTCCAGCCACACCTGCGCAAGATCAAGGAAAGCCTCAACGCCAGCCGCTATCCGGTCGACGACGAACTCAACTGAGCAGATGCGCCTGCAACCGCAGGTGTGCCTGTTCCCCTGGCGCCAGGCTCAGGCTGTCACTGCTGCCACTGGCCGCCTCGACACAGACGAAGCCCAGGGTTTCGCTACTGCTGACGCCCATCAAGGGGCGACTGCCCGGATGCCAGACGATGGTGTCCTCGCTATCACCGGTATCGATGCTCAATTGTCGTTGCCAGGCCGGATCGTGCAGCTGCACGGTCGCCGCATTGGGGAACACCCGCTGACAGCCACCATGGACCTTCAAGGCACCTTTCTGACGGCAGGCCTGACGGTTCAAACGGTCATAACCCTCAATGTTTTCTAGCCCGGATAGCGCTATCTCAGAAACGTCACTAATACGCCAGTAAGCCAGCAGAGCATGACTCAGCTGACAAGGTTGACTGTCCTGATGTTCGGTACTGAGCTGCAACTCCATGCGCTTGCCCAACCTGGCCAACAGGTCGACCTGCCAGTCACACAGCTGCAGACGCCATTTGAGGGTCACGCCCTCTTCATCTTCACTGCTGTCGATCAGTTTCCAGTCGAGCAAACGCGCCCAGCCGTGCGCTGGCCACATGTCTTCGCTGGGGTGGCGACCGTACCAGGGCCAACACACCGGCACACCGCCACGAATGGCGCCAACCTGCGGCCACTGCGCGGCGCACCACAGCCAGGGCCGGTCGCCTGTGGGCTGAAAGTGCAACAGCTGCGCACCCTGCCGGCTGAATACGGCCTGGCACTGGGGGTGATCGATGATCAGCACATCGCGCTGCTGATAACGCTCCCACTCGAAGGTCGGTCGCGGCCTCTGCGAGGTGAAGAAGCGTTGTAGCGGGTGCTCGGGCATAACCTGGGACTCTTGTTGTTAGTTAGGGTCTCATCGCGGGCCAAGCCCGCGATAAGCTCGTAAATTTACAACATATTGCCTCAGAACGACGACTGAATCTTCAAACCCGCGACCAGCGCGTTGTCCACTTCGTCCACCCCACCCGGGTGGGTGATGTACTGCAGGTTCGGACGCACAGTCAGCCAGTTGGTCACGTGGAAACCGTAGTTGAGCTCGTAGTTGTACTCGGTGGTGCGCAGCGGCGAGAACAACGGGTCCTGGTAATTGCCCACACCGTTGGCGGCATTGAGCAACTCGGCGTTTTTCTTCACGTCGTCGTTGACATGGATACGGGCAAAACCGATGCCGATGTCATCCTTCGGACGCGCATCGAACGGGCCTTTGTAGACAAACATCAACGACTGGTAGTTGTCGATGAAGTTGGTGTCCTTGTCATGGAAGGTGGCGTTTGCCGCGATGTTCAGGCCACGGCTGGCATCGCCGTTATGGCGGGTGAGTTGCTGTTGCGCGACAAACCAGTAGCCATGCTTGCTGTCATGCACGCGATAACTGTTACCCGTGGTCGCCGCATCCTGGCCGCTGTCATCCTCACGCACATCATCGGCGTCGGCCGTACTCTTGTAGTAACCCACACGGTATTCGCCCGGCAGGCTGTTGATTTTCGGTGACCAGACCAGCTCGACCGGCAACACCGTACCGGCGGTACCACTGCCGCTGAGCTTGAAGCCGTTGCCGTGCTCCAGCTGAGAGGGGTTCTGGTTGTACGCCCCGACTTGCGCATAGAGCTCATCGTTGATGTTGTACTTGAAGCGGATCGCCGCCTGGCTGACCGGCCAGTTGTACCAGATGTTAGTGGCCCAGTTACCCACCTGGGAGCCACAGAACGCCAGGTTCTGGAAATCGCACGGGAAGGAGTTGAAGTCTTCGCCTTCGCCGAAGTAACCGGCCTTGATGTCGAGCTTGTTGTCGAAGAACTGATGCTGAATCCACAGCTGGGTCAGACGCACCATATGCCCCCGGCCGTAGACTTCCTGCGATGAGCTCAGGGTGCCGGCACGCGGGTCGCCAATGCGGTCATTGGAAATGTTCTCGCCGTTACGGTTGGTCAGCTGAATCTTGGCCTGAGTGTTGTCCCAGCCCAGCAGCTTTTGCAGATCCAGCGCGGCCCCCAGGCCGAACTGGTCGCTGTAACGTGCAGTCTTGTCATCGTTGAAGCCGCCATCGAGGTTTGCGCCAACTTCACCCACGTAGTCGATTTTGATGTCGACGCCCTTCTCCAGCAGTTCGGTACGGTTACCGCCCCAGTCGCCGGTCATCCATTGCGACTCCGGGGCAAAGGCATCGGCAGCCTGCGCCCCGCAGCTGACCCCGAGCGCCGCCAGCAAGGTCAGCGGCGCCAGTGGCTTGATGCGTTTGAAGTGATCCATCCCTTGTGTCCTCGTTTTATTGTTCTTGATGGGTTTGTACGACGGGCAACGCATTCAGCGGCCTTTAAATTGCGCCACGTTATCTGTGCCGGTTTGCGGTGGTGTGACGTTGATCCCCAGGCGTTCACCGCTGGCAGCATCGAACAGCAACACCCGCGCCGGATCGAATTGCAGGGTGAGGGTGTCGCCGACCCGGGTCGGCACATCCGGCGCCAGACGGCAGCAGACCTTGGTCTGGTTAAGGGTGATGAACACCAGCAGGTCCGGTCCCGTCGGCTCGGTAATCTGCACCTCGGCGCGAATGCTCGGCAGGCCATTGGCCTGGGCCGACGCCAGGGAGATCTGCTCTGGACGAATACCGAGGATCACTTCACGGTCTTCAAGCCCGGCATCACTGACCCCCAAGGGTAGTTCGCATCGGGCCTGGCCACTGTCGAGCAAGGCGTGCAAACGTCCGTCCTTGCGCTGCAAGCGCAGTGGAATGAAGTTCATCGGCGGCGAGCCAATGAAGCTGGCGACAAACAGATTGGCCGGGTCGTTGTAGATCTGCTGCGGTGTGCCGAACTGCTGGATCAGGCCATCCTTCATCACTGCCACCTTGTCGCCCAGGGTCATGGCTTCGATCTGGTCGTGGGTGACATACACCGTGGTGGTCTTCAGGCGCTGGTGCATCAGCTTGATCTCGGTGCGCATTTCTACCCGCAACTTAGCGTCGAGGTTGGACAGCGGCTCGTCGAACAGGTAGATCTTCGGCCGCCGCGCCAACGCCCGGCCCATGGCCACACGCTGCTGCTGGCCACCGGAAAGCTGACCGGGCTTGCGCGTCAACAGGTGCTCGATCTGCAGCAGCTTGGCCACCCGCGCCACTTCTTCATCGATCGCCGCTGCGGGCATCTTGCGCATCTTCAGGCCGAAGGCGATGTTGTCGCGCACGTTCATGGTCGGGTACAGCGCATAGGACTGAAAGACCATGGCGATGTCACGGTCCTTGGGGCTCATGCCGCTGATGTCGGCATCGTCTACCAGGATCGCGCCGCCGGTGATCTGTTCGAGACCGGCAATGCAGTTCATCAGCGTCGACTTACCGCAGCCGGAAGGCCCGACAAGTATCAGGAACTCGCCAGAATCGATCGCCAGGTCGATGTGCTTCAGGGTATCCGGCAAACCGCTGCCGTAGGTCTTGTTGACGTTGCGCAGTTCAAGCGTTGCCATGTTGTTTCACCCCTTGACCGCGCCGGCCGTAAGCCCGCGCAGGAAATACTTGCCAGCCAGCACATAGACCAACAGGGTCGGTAACCCGGCGATCATCGCCGCCGCCATGTCGACGTTGTATTCCTTGACCCCGGTGCTGGTGTTGACCAGGTTGTTCAGGGCCACGGTGATCGGTTGCGCATCACCACTGGCGAACACCACACCGAAGAGAAAGTCGTTCCAGATCTGGGTGAACTGCCAGATCAGGCAGACCATGATGATCGGCACCGACATCGGCAGCAGGATGCGTCCGAAGATGGTGAAGAACCCCGCCCCGTCCAGGCGCGCCGCACGCACCAGGGCATCCGGTACGCTGCAGTAGTAGTTGCGGAAAAACAGCGTGGTGAACGCCAGGCCATAGACGATGTGCACCAGCACCAGGCCGGTGGTGGTACTGGCCAGACCGAGCTTGCCGAGCGTGAAAGACGCCGGCAGCAAGACGGTCTGGAACGGCAGGAAGCAGCCAAACAGCAACAGGCCGAAGAACAGTTGCGAGCCGCGAAAGCGCCACATCGACAGGACATAACCGTTGAGCGCCCCGAGCAGCGTCGAGATCACCACCGCTGGCAGGGTGATCTTCACCGAGTTCCAGAAGTAACCGCCCACCGTGTCCCAGGCTTTGATCCAGCCGATGCCGGTAATCACCTCGGGCCAGCTCAACAGGTTGCCGGTGCGGATGTCATCCGGCGATTTGAAGCTGGTCAGCAGCATCACGATCAAGGGAATCAGATACAGCGCACAGGCCAGCAGCAAGGTGGCATAGATGGCCATCCGGCTGAAGTTGAACCGACGCGCAGCCAGTGTTCTAGTCATGGCGCTTGTTCCTCAGTTCCGAATACAGGTAAGGCACCAGGATCGACAGGATCGCGCCGAGCATCAGGATCGCACTTGCCGACCCCATGCCCATCTGCCCGCGGCTGAAGGTAAAGGAGTACATGAACATCGCCGGCAGGTCAGAGGCGTATCCCGGGCCGCCTGCGGTCATCGCCGCGACCAGGTCGAAGCTCTTGATGGCGATGTGGGCAAGAATCATCAACGCACTGAAGAACACCGGGCGCAGGCTCGGCAACACAATGCGCAGATAGATGCTCGGCAGGCTGGCGCCGTCGACTTGCGCGGCGCGAATGATCGACTGATCGACGCTGCGCAACCCCGCCAGGAACAGCGCCATGACAAAGCCCGAGGCTTGCCACACCGCTGCGATCACCAGGCAATAGACGACCCGGTCCGGATCCACCAGCCAGTCCAGGCGAAAGCCTTCCCAGCCCCAGTCACGGAGCATCTTGTCCAGGCCAAGACCGGGATTGAGCAGCCATTTCCAGGCGGTACCGGTGACAATCATCGACAGCGCCATGGGGTACAGGTAGACCGTGCGGATAAAGCCTTCGCGGCGAATGCGCTGGTCGAGCAACACCGCCAGCAGCACGCCGATCACCAGGCTGATGCCAATGAACAGACCACCGAATACCAGTAGGTTTTTGCTCGCTACCCACCAGCGGTCGTTCTCCATCAGCCGCGCGTATTGCGCCAGGCCCACCCACTTGTAGCTGGGCATGAAGCTGGAGTTGGTGAAGGAAAGAATGAAGGTCCAGAGGATATAGCCGTAAAAGCCCACCAGGACGATCAGCATGCTGGGTGCCAGTACCAGCTTCGGCAGCCAGCGTTGCAAGGCGTCGAAGGGCGAGGCCTTGTTGAGGGTGGCAACAGTGCTCATGAGTAGATCTCGCGTTAGGGTATCGCGGGGCAAGCCCGCTCCCACAGGGGATGTGTGACTACTGTGGGAGCGGGCTTGCCACGCGAAGAGGCCGGCAAACCTTTACCTGGCCGACTTGATCGCCGAATTCAGCTGTTTGACCGCCGTTGCGGGATCCGCTTTCGGGTCATTGAGGAAGTTGGTGACCACATCGAAAATCGCCCCCTGTACCGCCAGGGTCGTCGCCATGTTGTGGGCCATGCTTGGCTGCAGGCCATCACCCTTTTCAGCTTCTTTGAAGTCCACCGCCGACTTCTGCGTGCAGGCGTCGAACTGGCTCATGTCCATGTCCTGGCGCACCGGCAACGAGCCTTTGTTCTGGTTGAACACCGTCTGGAACTGCGGCTCCAGGGCAACCTTGGCCAGGTCGTTCTGGGCCTTGATGTCGTTCTCGTTCTTGAGCTTGAACATCGCCAGCGAGTCGATGTTGTAGGCGAAGCTGCCCTGGGTGCCAGGGAAGGCCACGCACTGGTAATCCTTGCCTGCAACCTTGCCAGCTGCGGTCCATTCACTCTTGGCCCAGTCGCCCATGATCTGCATGCCGGCCTTGCCGTTGATGACCTCGGCGGCAGCGATGTTCCAGTCACGTCCGGCGCGGTTGGGGTCCATGTAGGTGCCCAGGCGTTGCAGGGTCTTGAACACCTCGATCATCTGCGTGCCGGTCAGGGTCTTTTCATCCAGCTCGACAAAGGCCGCGTGATACCCCTTGGGACCCAGGATGCTCAGGGCCAGGTCCTCGAATACGGTGCTGTCCTGCCACGGTTGACCGCCATGGGCCAGAGCAATGAAACCCGCCGCCTTGAGCTTGTCGGCAGCGGCGAAAAGCTCATCGAGGGTGGTCGGTACTTTGGCCCCGGCCTTGTCGAATACCTGCGGGTTGATCCACAGCCAGTTGACCCGGTGGATGTTCACCGGCACCGCCACGTAATGACCGTCGTACTTCATGATCTCGGCGACTTTGTTCGGCAGCAGGGTATCCCAGTTGTTGGCCTTGGAGACCTCATCGAGTTCGGTCAGCAGCCCCAGCGTGCCCCACTCCTGGATGTCCGGCCCCTTGATCTGCGCGGCGGCTGGCGGGTTGCCGGAAATCGCGCGGGTCTTGAGTACGGTCATGGCCGCCGCCCCGCCACCCCCGGCAACGGCGTTGTCTTTCCAGATAAAACCGTCTTTCTGCACCTGTGCCTTGAGGGTTTCAACGGCCTTGGCTTCGCCACCGGAGGTCCACCAGTGCAGGACTTCAACGGTACCTGTATCGGCGGCAATGGCACTCAGGGGCAACAAGGAGGCGAGAGAAATAACAGCGGCGAGGCGATTGATCGCATTCATCGAGCAGAACCTTTTCTTGTTGTTATGCAGGTGCAAGTCGTGGTGCTTGCGCTTGCATCAGAGTCTAACCAGCCGCTTGAGTGGCAGAAGTAACGAACAGATGCGCGAATGTCACCAAACGGTGACATTCGCTGGCAAAACGCGTCACTCCCCGCTACGCGGCAAGCTCAAGGTCACCCGCAAACCACCGTCCTGCAGGTTGCGCAAACTCACTTCACCGCCGTGGCTGTGGGCGATATTGCGCGCAATCCCCAGGCCCAGACCGTAGCCCTGCTGCTGACCGGCGAGGCGAACATGCGGTTCGAAGACCTGCTCCAGGCGTTGCTCGGGCACACCCGGGCCCTCATCATCGACCTGCAACACGAACCCTGATTCGCTGTCGAGCACGCGCAGGTGGGCGCGCTCGCCGTACTTCAAGGCGTTGTCGATCAGGTTGCCCATGCACCGGCGCAGCGCCAGCGGCTTGCCCGCGTAGGGTGAAAGCGCCCTGCCCTGCACCGTCACGCGACCACTGGCCAGATACGGCTCGACCAGACAATCGAGGGCATGGTTGAGGTCGACAGGTTCGATGTTCTCGTGGATATCGGTGTCTTTCACACACTGCAGCGCGCCCTTGACGAGCATCTCCAGCTCGTCCAGGTCACGGCTGAACTTCGCCTGCTGCTGCTCATCTTCAAGCAATTCGACGCGCAGGCGCAGACGGGTAATCGGTGTACGCAGGTCATGGGAAATGGCGCTGAACAACTGACTGCGTTCGGTCAGGTATCGACTGATGCGCTCACGCATGGCATTGAACGCCCGGCCGACTTCGACCACCTCGCTGCCACCCCCTTCGACCACCGGCTTCACATCAGCCCCCAGCGACATCTCCCGTGCAGCCCGTGCCAGGCGCTTGAGCGGGCGGCTCTGCCAATGCACCAGCAGGCCGATGAACAGCAGCAGAAAGAAGCTGGTCAGGGCAATGAACCACACCTGCTGACGCGGCAGACCTTCGTCTTCAAGGCTGGTGTAGGGCTCGGGCATCAACGAGGCGATGTACAACCATTCGCCTTCGCCCAGGCGGATCTGGGTGACCAGTATCGGTGGATTGACCGGCTCCAGGGTCAGCGCGTAATGCGCCCAGGAACGCGGCAGTTCATCGAGTTTCAGGCCGCTGTTGAAGATCCGCAGGTCCTGTGGGCTGACGAACTCGAGGGAGATGTCCATCTGTGCGCCGAGACGCTGGCGCAACACTTCGTCCACCGCGCCGATCACGGCCTGCTTGCGCGGTGTAGGTGGCAGTGCCTGCATGTCCAAGGGTTTGTCGTTGAGCGAGACCACGAAGCGTGTGCCGCCCATGTTGCGTAACTGGTCCAGCACCATCGGCCGGTAGGCCACCGGCAGCGAGCGAAAATAGCTGACACTGGCACTCATCGAATGCGCCAGGCTGCGCGCGCTGGCGATCAAGCCCTCCATCTGGCTGGCGCGCAGTTGCGACAACCAGATCAGGCTCGACAGCCCTTGAGCCAGTAACACCACCAACAGAGTCAACAGCAGCATGCGCCCCAACAACGAACGCGGCAGCGGCAAGCGCCAGCGCCCCTCAGTGCGCGGGCGCAACGCTTGCCGCCAACAGGTAGCCACTGCCACGCACGGTACGGATCAGCCGCGGCGGCTTTTGCGTGTCGCGCAAGCGTTGACGCAAACGACTCACACCCATGTCGACAATGCGGTCCAGGGGCATGGGCTCACGTCCACGGGTGGCATTGCCGATGGTGTCGCGGTCGAGAATCTGCTGGGGATGATCGAGAAACAGTTTGAGCAGGGCAAAGTCGGCGCCGGAGAGGATCACCTCTTCACCGTCACGATGAAACAAGCGGTGGCTGACCGTATCCAGGCGCCAATCATCGAAGGCCAGTACATCACCGCCATTGCGTTCCTGGCCGAAGCCGGCGCGGCGCAGCAGGGCCTTGATCCGCGCCTGCAACTCGCGTGGGCTGAAGGGTTTGCCCAGGTAATCATCGGCACCCAGTTCCAGGCCGATGACGCGGTCGGCCTCATCGGAGCTGGCGGTCAGCATGATGATCGGCACCTGCGCCAGGCGCGGATGCTGGCGCACCCAGCGGCAGAGGCTGAAGCCGTCTTCATCGGGGAGCATCACATCGAGGATCACCAGGTCGCAGTCGCTGCCCTCCAGGGCCTGGCGAAAGCCTTGGCCATCGGCGACCGCCTGCACACTGAAACCGGCGCGGCTCAGGTAGGTTTGCAACAGCTCGCGGATTTCCTGGTCATCGTCGACCAGCAGTATCGACTTGCTCACCATGTAATTCCTTGTGGGCTCCCACTTGTTGCAAGGCGACACCGGCCCCGAACAAACCGGAGAATTCGGCGGTCACCAGCCACACCGGGACATTCTTGAAGTAGCCACTCATACAGCCTTTCTCGGCAAAGCTCTGGGCAAAACCGCTGCGCAAAAACAGCTCGGCGAAACGCGGAATGATGCCGCCGACAATGTATACGCCACCTCGCCCGCCAAGGGTAAGCACATTGTTACCAGCCACCCGCCCCAGAAAACGGCAGAATTGCTCGATCACCGCCAACGCCAGAGGATCGCCCGCCAGGGCTGCATCGGTGATCGCCGCCGGGCTCTGCAAGGTTGCGCTGTGCCCGTCGAGCACGCAAATCGCCTGGTACAGACGCAACAGCCCACCGCCACTGAGCACGGTCTCGGCACTGACATGCCCGGTGTCGCTGGCGATCTGCTCGCGGATTTGCGCCTCGCGGGCATTGCCGACCGGCAGGTCGACATGCCCGCCCTCGCCTGGCAATGCCAGCCAGCGGCCGTCATCCAGGCCGAGCAGGGTGCCTACCCCCAATCCGGTTCCAGGGCCGATCACCACTGCCGGACGCCCTGCCTCAGCCGCGCCGGCGCAGACCATGCGACGCTCGTCAGGCTGCAGCCGGGTCATCCCCAGCGCCATGGCGGTAAAGTCATTGATCAGTAACAGTTGCTCGATCTGCAGGGTCTTGCAGAACGCCTGGCGACTGAGGCGCCAGTGATTGTTGGTGAAGCGAAATTCGTCACCGCTGACCGGCCCGGCGACAGCCAGGCAGACCGCACCGAGATCACCCTTGGTCAACCCCTGAGCCAACAGATAGGCACCGACGGCCTGCTCAGGGCTGGTGTAGTCAGCCGTGGCGAACACCTGTACCGAGTGCATCCGGTTGTTTTCCCAGAGGGCAAAGCGGGCATTGGTGCCGCCGATGTCACCGACTAGGGCGCGCTTCATTTGAGCGTTTCCAAAGCCGAAGTGAAGGCACTGGCGCCCTGCTCTGCCGGGCTCAGGGCCATGCGCAGGAAGCCGAACAGCTCGCGGCCGCAGCCCAGATCGTTGCCGGTGGGTGCAGGCGGAATTTGCCGGTCCGCCAGTTCGGCAGCGTCGACTTTCACGCTCAGGGTGCCGGCAACGCCGTCGACCCGCACGATGTCACCATCGCACACGCGCGCCAGCGGGCCGCCATCAAAGGCTTCCGGACAGACATGAATGGCCGCCGGGATTTTCCCCGAGGCACCGGACATACGCCCGTCAGTCACCAATGCCACCTTGAAGCCGCGGTCCTGCAGCACACCAAGGAACGGGGTCATTTTGTGCAACTCCGGCATGCCATTGCAGCGCGGGCCCTGGAAGCGCATCACGGCAACAAAATCACACTCCAGCTCACCGGCCTGGAAGGCATCGGCCAGCGCCTGCTGATCATGGAACACCCGCGCCGGGGCCTCGACCACCTGATGCTCAGGCGCAACGGCGGAGACTTTCATGACTCCACGTCCGAGGTTGCCCTCCATCACCCGCAGGCCACCTTCCGGAGAGAATGGCCTTGCTACCGGGCGCAGGATCGTTTCGTCGAGGCTTGCTTGCGGCCCTTCGCGCCAGACCAGTTTGCCCTCCTGTAGGAACGGCTCCTGGGTATAGCGACGCAGACCGTGACCGGCCACGGTGTTGACATCTTCATGCAGCAACCCGGCATCGAGCAGCTCGCGAATCAGGAAAGCCATGCCACCAGCGGCCTGGAAATGGTTGATGTCGGCTTTGCCGTTCGGGTAGACGTGAGACAGGGTCGGCACCACCTCGGACAGCTCGGCCATGTCTTGCCAGGTCAGCTGGATACCCGCCGCCTGGGCAATGGCCGGCATGTGCAGGGTGTGGTTGGTCGAACCGCCGGTGGCGTGCAGGGCAACGATGGAGTTGACCAGGGATTTTTCGTCGACGATCTCACCCAGTGGCATGAAGTCGCCGCTGGCCTTGGTCATGCGCGTAACCTGCTGTGCAGCCTCGACGGTGAGTGCATCGCGCAGCGGCGTGTAGGGATTGACGAATGACGCACCTGGCAAGTGCAAGCCCATCACTTCCATCAACAGCTGGTTGGTGTTGGCAGTACCGTAAAAGGTGCAGGTCCCTGGGCTGTGATACGACTTCATTTCCGATTCAAGCAGCTCTTCGCGGCTGGCCTTGCCCTCGGCATAACGCTGGCGCACATCGGCTTTTTGCTTGTTGGAAATACCTGAAGGCATCGGCCCGCCAGGGACGAAGACGGTCGGCAGGTGACCAAAGCGCAGCGCGCCCATTAACAACCCCGGAACGATCTTGTCACAGATCCCCAGCATCAGCACCGCATCGAACATGTTATGCGACAGGGCAATGGCCGTGGACATGGCGATCACTTCGCGGCTGGCAATGCCCAGCTCCATGCCCGGCTCACCCTGGGTGACGCCATCGCACATGGCCGGCACGCCGCCAGCGAACTGGCCCACGGAGCCGATGTCGCGCAAGGCCTGCTTGATCTGTTCGGGGTAGTGCTCGTAGGGCTGGTGAGCCGAGAGCATATCGTTGTAGGCAGACACGATGGCGACGTTGGCCGCGTTCATCATGCGCAGGCTGTTCTTGTCCTGGGTGCCACAGCCGGCCACGCCGTGGGCGAAGTTGGCGCATTGCAGCTTGGCCCGCATCGGCCCGTCACTGGCAGCCCCGCGAATCAACTGCAAGTAGCGTTCACGGGTGGCACGGCTGCGGTCGATCAGCCGTTGGGTGACCTCAAGAATGCGCGGATGCATGTACTGGACTCCAGGCTATCGGTGGTTGCGACCTCTGCGGCAGTTTCCCTTATCAACAATCGCCACCTAGGCTCAAAGGCAGGGGCAACGGTTGCGGGTGGAACGGCTTGGCCGATCGATCGTTGTAGATTGAATAAAATACTGCCAGTAAAAAGGCTTGTTTTCTATTTTTTTACGAATAATCTTGTAATTCCAACAACAAAATCAGATTCAGTGAAGCAGTTCCTCCTGTGCCACGGGCTTCACCCGGTCTTCCAGAGGTAGCTCTATGACCCTTCGTATCGCAATCAATGGCTTTGGCCGCATTGGCCGCAACGTCCTTCGCGCACTCTATACCCAAGGCTACCGTCAGGACCTGCAGGTCGTCGCGATCAACGACCTGGGCGACAGCGCGATCAATGCGCATCTGCTCAAGTACGACAGCGTTCATGGCATCTTTGCTGCCGATGTCGAGTCCGATCACGAAAGCCTGACCGTCAATGGTGACCGCATTGCTGTCAGTGCCATCCGCAACCCGGCCGAGCTGCCGTGGAAAGCCGAAGCCATCGACGTGGTGTTCGAATGCACCGGCCACTTCACCGACCGCGCCAAGGCAACTGCCCATCTTACTGCCGGGGCGCGCAAAGTCATCATCTCGGCACCGGCCAAGGGCGCCGACGCGACCATTGTTTACGGGGTCAACCACGACATCCTGCGACCCTCGCACCAGATCATCTCCAGCGCCTCCTGCACCACCAACTGCCTGGCGCCAATCGCCCAGGTGCTGCACCGTGAGCTGGGCATCGAGCAGGGCTTGATGACGACTATCCACGCCTACACCAACGACCAGAGCCTCATCGATATCCACCACAATGACCCGTTCCGCGCCCGCTCGGCGACCCAGTCGATGATCCCGAGCAAGACTGGTGCAGCCGAAGCCGTAGGCCTGGTTTTGCCAGAACTGGCCGGCAAACTCACCGGCATGGCGGTGCGGGTACCGGTGATCAACGTGTCGCTGGTCGACCTGACCATCAACCTCCAGCGCGACACCAGCGTCGAAGAGGTCAACGAGCTGTTCAAGGAGGCCAGCCGTCACTCCAAGGTACTCGGTTACAACAGCCTGCCGCTGGTGTCCTGCGACTTCAACCACAACCCGTTGTCGTCGATCTTCGATGCCAACCATACCCGTACCAACGGCCGCATGCTCAAGGTGCTGGCCTGGTATGACAACGAGTGGGGGTTTTCCAACCGCATGCTGGATAACTGTCTGGCGTTGTGCAACGCGGTGTGAATGAACATTCCCACTCACCCTGTGGGAGCGGGCTTGCCCCGCGATAAAAAATATCTGGCACCCCTTGATCGCGGGGCAAGCCCGCTCCTACCGAGCATGCAATACTTGACCAATGCGTTGATGATAAGCATTATCATTCGCTTCGCATTGCTCGGGTATCGCTGTGAGTCAGTCCCAGTTCAACACTGTATTCCTCGCCCAGCGGGTCAGCCTGCTGCGAACCCTGCAGCGCATGGTCGACAACCCCAGCACCGCCGAAGACCTGCTGCAGGAGACCTACCTGCGTGTCACCCGGGCGCTGGGCGAACGCCCGATCGAACACCTGGAGCCTTTTGTATTCCAGACCGCTCGCAACCTGGCACTCGATCATTTGCGCGCGCGTCGGGTGCACTCGCGCAACCTTGTTGATGATGTGCCCGAGCAGGTCCTGCACAACGTCGCGGCGCCCAGCAGCAGCGCCGAAGACGCCGCGCATGCCGAGCAACTGCTCAAGCGCCTGAGCGTCAGCCTCGGTCAATTGACTTCGAGACAGCAGCGGATTTTCATCCTCAGCCGCCTGCACGGTGCCAGCTACCTGGAAATTGCCGAGCAGCTCAATGTCTCGGCCAGCACGGTTCAGAAGGAACTGAAGCTGATCATGGCCATCTGTGTCGGGGTTGCCGATCGTCTGAACCGCGATTGACCCTGGCTTGCCACTCACGCCGTTACGCTTGATCATTAGCAGAATTACAAGACCACCCAGGATCTACCGTGACCGATAGCGCCCCTCATCGCCCTTCGCCGCCAGACCAGGCTGCCTGCGACAGTGCCATGGACCAGGCGCTGGACTGGCTGATTCGCCTGCAATGCGCCACTGCCGAAGATACCCAGGCGTTTGAAGCCTGGCTGGAAGCCGATCCGGCCAATGCCCAGGCCTATGTCGAAGCTGAAGCTCTCTGGCAAGGCGACACCTTGCGCCAGGTCGCCAGTCAGGTTGCCCAAGCCTATCGCCCTTCGCGCCTGGCGCGTCTGCGCCCGCACTGGAAACCCCTGGCCGCTGCCGCGGTACTGCTGATCGGTGTATTCACCGTCGGCAACCTGCCGGTACGCCTGCAGGCTGATCATCTGACTGTGGTCGGGGAGCGCCAGCGTCTGCAACTGGAGGACGGCTCCAAGGTCCTGCTCAACACCAACTCAGCGTTCTCCAGCGACATCGACGCCCGTCAGCGTGTCGCCCGCCTGTACCAGGGCGAAGCGTACTTCGAGGTTCCTGCAGGCCTTAACCAGCCACTGGAACTGCAGGCAGGCCCACTGCGCGCCAGTGTCCGCGACAGCGATTTCGCCGTACGCTACCTCGATGGCGAAGCCCAGGTCCGCGTCCAACGCGGCGATGTCGACCTGCAGGCCAGCAGTGACCAGCGCATTCGCCTGTCCAGCGGCGACAGCATTCGCGTCGGCCCCCACGGCTTCGGCCAGCGCGAACGCGTCGATGCCCAGAAGGACCTGGCCTGGGTCCAGGGCCGACTGGTGTTCGAGAACTGCCCGCTGAACCAGGTCTTGGCCGAACTGCGCCGCTACTATCCAGGCCTGATCATCTCCCGCAACGAACGCCTGGAGCAGGTCGCGGTCACCGGCAACTATCGCCTCGACCAACCGCTGGAAACCCTGCGTTCCCTGGCTCACATCACCTCGGCACAGCTGCACGAGTTCCCTGCGGTGGTGATTCTTAACTGACCGGAAAGTTTTTTTACGCGATCCCCTGAGGCGATACGTCTCGTTATAGCCAATGCAACTGATTCTTATTTTTGAATTAGTCAGCACCTATAACATTCGCGCGACAGGGAGCGCTTTCGATGCCAACCGGTTTCACTCGTCGGTCTTCAGACACTTCACGTACACCTGGCCTGCAGCGTTGCACGCTCTCCCTGTTGACCCTGGCCATGCTCGCCAGTGGCGCCTGCAGCCTGCCGGCGCTGGCCGCCGAACCGGCCCAGGCCAGCGCCCCACGCATGGGTGACTACCGCTTTGCAATCGGCCAGCAGCCGCTGGTATCGGCGCTCAATGCCTTTACCGCCGTGACCGGCTGGCAGGTCGGGCTGTCGGCTGAACTGGCAGAAGGCGTCGCCTCGCCGGGTGTGCACGGCTCGCTGAAACCGGAAGCTGCACTGCAGCGCCTGCTCGCCGGCACCGGCTTGAAGTACCGCACCCTCAGTGCCGGTAACGTCGTGCTGGAGCGTAGCAACTCAACCGCCATCGCCCTGCAGCAGATCACCGTCAGCGCTACCCGTAGCGCCCAGGACATCAGTCAGGTGCCGAGCACGGTCTCGGTGCAGACCCGCGAACAACTCGACCGCCAGAACGTCAACAACATCAAGGAACTGGTGCGCTATGAGCCGGGCGTTTCGGTGAGTGGCACCGGGCAGCGCAGCGGGCTGAACGGCTACAACATTCGTGGTATCGACGGTGAGCGCGTACTGACCCAGATCGACGGTGTGTCGATCCCTGACAGCTTCTTCTTCGGGCCCTACGCCCAGACCCAGCGCAATTACGTCGACCCGGAAATCGTCAAACGCGTGGAAATCCTCAGAGGCCCAGCGTCGGTCCTGTATGGCAGCAACGCCATCGGCGGCGCAGTCAGCTACTTCACTCTGGATCCCGACGACATCATCAAGCCCGGTGAGGACGTCGGCGCACGCCTGAAGACCGGTTACAGCTCGGCGGATGAAAGCTGGCTGAACTCGGCCACCGTTGCCGGCCGCCAGGGCGACTTCGACGGTTTGCTGCACCTGAGTCAACGCAACGGCCATGAAACCGAGTCCTATGGCAGCCACGGCGGCACTGGCCTTGAACGTACCGAGGCAAACCCTGAAGACGTGCGCACCACCAACATTCTGGCCAAGGCCGGCTGGAACTATGCCGACGACGCACGCCTGGCCTTCACCTACGAGCACTACAAGGACGACCGCGACCTGAATCAGAAGAGCGCTGTAGGTGGGCCTTTCATTCCTGGTTTCGGTGCCATGAACTCCTACCGCGACCGTACTGGCAATGACACCGTGACCCGCGAGCGGTTCGGCATCAACCATGAGTTTGCTTTGGGCAGCCTGCTTGCCGACAACATGAAGTGGAGCCTGAACTATCAGATCGGCAAGACTGATCAGCGTACCGATGAACTCTACGTTGCCAGTGGACGTGAGGTCTTGCGTGATCGCCAGACAACCTACAAAGATCGCCAGTGGGTCCTCGATGCCCAACTGGACAAAGCCTTCAGCATCGGTGAGACCGAACACCTGCTGACCTACGGCACTACCCTCAAGCAGCAAAAAGTCACCGGTTCGCGCAGCGGCACCGGCACTTGCTTGAACGTCGGCGGCACCTGTCGAGCCATCGGCGCAGACAGCCCGCGTGATGGCCAGGTACGCGTCAGCGACTTCCCGGACCCGACCGTCAACACCTACAGCCTGTTCGCCCAGGACGAGATCCGCTGGAACCAGTGGACCTTCCTGCCGGGTGTTCGCTACGACTACACCCAGCTCAAGCCGCACATGACCGATGAGTACCTGCGCGGGGTCGAAGCATCAAGCACCGACCCGATTGACGATGACCAGAAAAAGTGGCACCGGGTATCGCCCAAGTTCGGTCTGACCTATGCCTTCAACGAAAACTACACCTGGTACGGGCAATACGCCGAAGGCTTCCGTACGCCAACGGCAAAAGCGCTCTATGGTCGCTTCGAAAACCCGGGCCTGGGCTACAGTGTGCGTGGCAACTCCAACCTGGAGCCGGAAACCAGCAAAAGCTACGAAACCGGCCTGCGTGGCAACTTCGATGCCGGTACCTTTGACGTGGCAGTGTTCTACAACAAGTACCGCGATTTCATCAACGAAGACGCCGTACAGGGCAGCAACCTGGGCCAGACCTTCGAGGCCAACAACATCAAACACGCTACCATCAAGGGTGCCGAGTTCAAGGGCCGCCTGAACCTGGATGCCTTCGGCGCGCCACATGGCCTGTACACCCAGGGCTCGCTGGCCTATGCCTACGGCCGTAACGAGGACACCGGCCAGCCGCTCAACAGCGTCAACCCGCTGACTGCCGTGATGGGCCTGGGCTATGAGCAGGAGCACTACGGCGGCCTGCTGAGCTGGACCCTGGTCAAGCGCAAGGACCGGGTCGACGACACCACCTTCTTCGCTCCCGACGGCACCAGCAAGCAATTCCGCACGCCGGGCTACGGGGTACTCGACCTGACGGGGTTCTACAAGGTCACCGACGACATCACGGTCAATGCCGGCCTGTACAACCTGACCGACAAGAAATACTGGCAATGGGATGACGTACGTGGCTACGACGGTCTCGGCGAAGCCGCTGTGACTGCACCCGCCAACCTCGATCGCCTGACCATGCCTGGCCGCAACTTCGCCATCAACCTGATCTGGGATATCTGAAGCCATCGCGGGACAAGCGCCCACTCTGGAGGGGATTGTTCCACGAGGAAGTGAGGATTTTTTCCCTTCGTGCTTCCTCTTTT
>NZ_JBMOWO010000023.1:0-32022 GCF_049310525.1 Pseudomonas sp. GZD-222 | reverse complement strand
GGGGGGCTTAAAACGGCGTGGGGGCACCATCCCCTCCGTGGGGTCTTCTCCCCCCGCGATGAGGTGAGGATTTTTTACTGTCGTGCGTCATCTTGTTCGTCTAGTAACTAGGCACGCCCATTTCGCAAGGAATCACCATGACCGCCGCAACCACCACCGAACGCGCCAGCCTGCGTTCGCAACGCCTGAACCAGCTGACCCATGCCCCGCATACCGAGCTGGACGCCCTGGTCAAATCCCACGCGCCGTTCGAAACCCGCGAAAGCTTCGCCCGCTTCGTGGTTGCCCAGTACCTGTTCCAGAACGAACTCAAGGCGCTGTACACCAACCCCGAGCTGATCGCCATTGTCCCTGACCTGGCCGAACGCTGCCGCGCCGAACAAGCCGGCCTGGACCTGGCGGACCTCGATACCGCAATCCCGGCCGACTTTGCCGGTGCCGTGCAGAACCCGAGCCTGGGTGAAGCCATGGGCTGGATCTTCGTCTCCGAAGGCTCCAAGCTCGGCGCCGCGTTCCTGATCAAGCGCGCTGTGGGCCTGGGCTTGTCCGACAGCTTCGGTGCCCGCCACCTGGGCGAACCAGCCGGTGGCCGTGCCGAGGGCTGGAAACAGTTCACGCGCATCCTCGACGGCCTGGAACTGAGCCAGGAAGAAGAGGCCAAGGCCGAACAGGGCGCTGTGGCAGCGTTCGAGCGCTTCACCGAGTTGCTCAAACACGCCTACGCGACTGCGCCTAAAGCCGAACTGGCCTGATGCGCCGTACCCGGTTACCCTCGTGGTAACCGGGCCTTACCCGTGCAACCGACGACGCCATGACCCGCCCCTCTGCCTCGAAACTCTCACGCGTGTTGTTTGGCCTCTTGGCCTACGTCAGCCTGGCCGTCGGCCTGGTGGCAATCGTCGTGCCTGGCTTGCCTACCACCGAATTCATTCTCCTCGCCGCCTGGGCCGCCACCCGCAGCTCGCCGCGCTTGAGTGCCTGGCTGGAGAATCATCGATTGTTCGGGCCGATCCTGCACAACTGGCGCAATGGCAAGGTGATCCAGCGCCGCGCCAAGCTCAGCGCCACCGTCAGCATGCTGGTGTGCGCCAGCCTGATGCTGGTCTTCCTCGAGCATCGTTGGCCGGTGTTTCTCGCCATTGGCGGCATGGCCCTGGGCAACCTGTGGATCTGGTCGCGCCCCGAAGCCGCACCCTTGAACCTCGGCGACCGCTCATCGGCACGCACTCATGGTTAACGCTATAACGCCGATGCTCTGATATCGCTAAATGGATGTGGCGAATCGAACCGCCTTTTCGGTTCGGTCCCCTCCTGGCCTGTCCCTTAGCGAGTACGTCCATGTTCGACACGCTCTCGATCCGCCTGAAAATCGTTCTGCTCTCCGGCCTTTGCCTGCTCGGCGTGGTTGCCCTGGTCGTCGGCATCAACCTGTATCAATCGCACCAGAGCGATGAGCTGGTCGGCGAAGCCAGCACCACCATGCTCACCCACAACGTCCAGGCGCTCCTGCAGGCCCGCGCTGGGGAGAAGGCCGAGATGCTGCGGCGCACCTTCAGTGACAGCCAGACCGTCATCACCGCCCTCGCCGACCAGGTTCAGGACCTGCAGCAACTGGCACGCGACCGTGGCCTGAGCGCCGGCGACCTGCGCGAAGCCATCAATCAGAACCTGGCCACCAGCTTCAAACGCAATCCGAAAGTGCTCGGCATCTGGCTGGCGTTCGAGCCGCAAGCCATGGGCGGGGACGACAGCGCCTTTGCCAACGATGCCAAGCACCTGAGCAACGAAAGCGGGCGTTTCGCCAGTTACTGGAGCCGGGCTCAAGGCGAGGCGCTGAACACGGTGATCAGTGATGTCGACCTGAACAAGACCGACCTCAACCTCAGCGGCACCCCGTACAACGTCTGGTACACCTGCTCACTGAACAGCACCCGCGCCTGCCTGCTAGAGCCCTATGCCGACACCGTCGGTGGCAAGCAGATGCTGATGACCAGCATCACCGTGCCGCTGCTGCACAACGGCAAGGTGATCGCTGTGGCAGGTGTGGATATTTCCCTCGACATTCTCCAGTCCGCTGCCGCCCAAGCCCAGCAGGCGCTGTTTAACGGCGCCGGGCATTTGATGATCGTCTCTCCCAGCGGGCTGCTGGCGGCCAACAGCGATGATGCTGCCAAGGTCGGCAAGAATATCGGCCAGACCCTGGGCCAGGACGGCCAGCAGGTGGTCCAGAAACTCGCCGGCAACCAGGCGCTGATCCTTGAACAGGGCGACACCGTCCGTGCCCTCAACCCCGTGCAACCGATCGCCGACAGTAAAGCCTGGGGCATCGTCATCGACCTGCCCAAGCAGGTGCTGCTGGCCGATGCCATCAGCCTGCAAGCCACCCTAGAGGACGCTCGCACCCGTGGCACCCTCAAGGTGGTGCTGTTCGCCACCCTGGCCGGCCTGGGTGGTCTGCTGTTGATGTGGCTGACCGCAACCGGCGTCACCCGGCCGTTGAATACTGTGGCCAACATGCTCGAAGACATTGCCAGCGGCGACGGCGACCTCACCCAGCGCCTGCGCTATGCCCGTCAGGATGAGCTGGGACGGCTGACCTCGGGCTTCAACCGCTTCCTCGACAAGCTGCAACCGACCATCGCCCAGATCAAACAGAGCATCACCCAGGCGCGCACCACCGCAGACCAGTCCTCGGCCATCGCCCGGCGTACCAGTGAAGGCATGCAGGTGCAGTTCCGCGAGATCGATCAGGTCGCCACCGCCTCCAACGAGATGAGTGCCACCGCCCATGACGTCGCCAACAGTGCCGCCAGCGCTGCCGACGCTGCCCGTGGTGCCGACCGTTCGGCCAAGGACGGCATGGCAATCATTGAACGTAGCACCCGCGACATTACCGTGCTGGCCGAGGAAGTGAGCAAGGCAGTGGGCGAAGTCGAAGTGCTGGCGCAGAACAGCGAAAAAATCGGCTCGGTACTGGAAGTCATCCGCAGCATCGCCGAACAGACCAACCTGCTGGCCCTCAACGCGGCGATCGAGGCGGCCCGTGCCGGTGAGAGTGGCCGTGGTTTTGCCGTGGTTGCCGATGAGGTGCGCAATCTGGCCCGCCGCACCCAGGACTCGGTCGAGGAAATCCGCCAGGTGATCGAACGCATCCAGAGCAACACCCGCGAAGTGGTGGCTACCATGCATTCGAGCCACGGCAAGGCGCAGGAGAATGCCGGACAGATTCACCAGGCCGTCGAAGCCCTGGACCGGATCAGCGAAGCGGTCACCGTCATCAGCGACATGAACCTGCAGATCGCCAGCGCCGCCGAGCAGCAAAGCGCGGTTGCCGAAGAGGTCAACCGCAATGTCTCGGCGATCCGCGGCGTGACCGAAACCCTGACCGGGCAGGCCGCTGAGTCGGCGCAGGTGAGCAGCCAGCTCAACACCCTGTCGTCACAGCAAATGGCATTGATGGATCAGTTCAGGGTTTGAATTGATATTGTGGTGTAGGAGCGGATTTATCCGCGATGGGGCGCAGCGCGGCCCCAAAAGTCGGGACTGCTCTGCAGTCCATCGCGGATAAATCCGCTCCTACAATGTCAGATGTCCCGCATACAGGCTATACGCCGCCACCGCAGCCCCGATCACCACCCCCGCAAAAATCAGCTTTTCCCAATGGGTGAACAGCGCCTGGCCCTGCTCATGCTTGGCCCGGGCAAACAGGATCACACCTGGGGCATACAGCAGTGCCGACAGCAGCAGGTACTTCAATCCACCGGCATACAGTAGCCAGACCGCATAGACCAGGGCGATTGCGCCGATCAGCAGATCCTTGCGGCGTCTGCCGGCATGGCCCTCATACGTCTCACCGCGCACCGCCAGCAGCACGGCATAGGCCGCCGACCACAGGTAAGGCACCAGGATCATCGATGACGCCAGGTAGATCAGGCTGGTGTAGGTGCCGGCCGAGAACAACGTGATCAGCAGAAACAGCTGAATCATGATGTTGGTCATCCACAGGGCGTTGGCCGGCACATGGTTGGCGTTTTCCTTGGTCAGGAAACGCGGCATGGTCTGGTCGCGGGCTGTGGCAAAGAGGATCTCGGCGCAGAGCAAGGCCCAGGACAACAGGGCACCGAGCAACGAAATCGCCAGGCCGATGCTGATCAGCAACGCCCCCCAAGGGCCAACGATGTGCTCCAGCACCGAAGCCAGCGACGGGTTCTGCAAGGCCGCCAGTTCCGGCTGGGTCATGACTCCGAGCGACAGCACGTTGACCAGCACCAGCAAGGCCAGCACGCCAATGAAACCGATCACCGTGGCCTTGCCCACGTCCGAGCGCTTCTGCGCCCTGCCTGAATAAACACTGGCGCCCTCGATGCCGATGAACACGAACACCGTCACCAGCATCATGTTGCGCACCTGGTCGAGCACGCTGCCGAATTTAGGGTTGCTCAAGCCCCAGATGTCACGCGTGAAGATGTCGGCGCGAAAGGCCACTGCGGCAATGACGATGAACATCACCAGCGGCACGATCTTGGCCACGGTGGTCACCTGGTTGATGAACGCCGCTTCCTTGATCCCGCGCAGCACCAGAAAGTGCACCGCCCACAGCAGCAGCGAGGCGCAGGCAATCGCGATCGGCGTGTTGCCCTCGCCGAACACCGGAAAATAAAACCCGAGCGTGCTGAACAGCAGGACGAAGTAGCCGACGTTACCGAGCCAGGCGCTGATCCAGTAACCCCAGGCGGACGAGAAACCCATGTAGTCGCCAAACCCGGCCTTGGCATAGGCATACACCCCCGAGTCGAGCTCCGGCTTGCGGTTGGCCAGGGTCTGGAACACGAACGCCAGCGCCAGCATCCCCACCGCGGTGATGCCCCAGCCGATCAATACCGCGCCGACATCGGCACGGGCGGCCATGTTCTGCGGCAAGGAGAAAATCCCGCCACCGATCATCGACCCGACCACCAGCGCGATCAACGCACCCAGGCGCAGCTTTTGTCCAGGTTCGGACATGCAAATCCCCTTTCTGTCTCGTCTTTGTAACCTCAGGGGTTCACCCTGAGTTAAATATATGTGCAGTCTAGGCGTTTATAAATATTCCGTCTTTAAAACTATTCCCTTCATAACTATGGCGCCTATACCACGCGAACTAAATGGTGAGTTTTGTGCACTACCGCCGTTGCAACAAGTAAATACTAGAAAATCTTGTCAAAAATTTGCGAAACCTGTGAAACGGGCTAGCTTCAAATCTCGCAGGCTGTCAGAGCGAATGCTCTAAAACACCATGGAGGTGCCTGTGCACGAGGCTTGCAGCACTGCCATCGGCATACTCCGGGGGAGCGATTTCAGTCACTGACAGCAATGGATTGTCCTATTAACTGACCTGAATCAGCTCATGAATACGTCGCTGGATTTACTCTAGCGCCATCTCTTCTCCTGATACGGAGTTATTCGATGTCAGACGCTCCCGGAAAACTACGACTTGGTGCACTGGTGGCACTTGTAGTCGGTTCTATGATCGGCGGCGGGATCTTTTCGCTGCCACAAAACATGGCTGCAAGTGCTGATGTAGGCGCTGTGCTGATCGGCTGGGGCATCACCGCAATCGGGATGCTGACCCTGGCCTTTGTGTTCCAGACCTTGGCCAACCGAAAGCCGGACCTCGACGGCGGTGTGTATGCCTACGCCAAGGCCGGATTCGGCGATTACATGGGCTTTTCGTCGGCCTGGGGGTATTGGATCAGTGCCTGGCTAGGCAACGTCGGCTACTTCGTGCTGTTGTTCAGTACCCTGGGCTACTTTTTCCCGATCTTCGGCGAGGGCAACACGCCGGCCGCCATCATCGGCGCCTCGGTACTGCTCTGGGCCGTGCACTTCCTGGTGTTGCGCGGAATCAAGGAAGCGGCCTTCATCAACCTGGTCACCACCGTGGCCAAGGTCGTGCCGCTGGCCCTGTTCATTCTGATCGCGCTGTTCGCCTTCAAACTGGACATCTTCACCGCTGACATCTGGGGCACCATGAACCCCGACCTGGGCAGCGTGATGAACCAGGTGCGCAACATGATGCTGGTCACCGTCTGGGTGTTCATCGGCATCGAAGGTGCGAGCATCTTCTCGGCCCGGGCAGAAAAACGTTCGGACGTGGGTAAGGCCACCGTCATCGGCTTCATCACCGTGCTGTTGTTCCTGGTGCTGGTGAACGTACTGTCGCTGGGCATCATGACTCAACCCGAGCTGGCCAAACTGCAGAACCCGTCGATGGCAGCCGTGCTTGAGCACGTGGTCGGCCACTGGGGTGCGGTGCTGATCAGCGTCGGCCTGATCATCTCGCTGCTCGGTGCCCTGCTCTCCTGGGTACTGTTGTGTGCCGAGATCATGTTTGCCGCCGCCAAAGACCACACCATGCCGGAGTTCCTGCGCCGCGAGAACGCCAACCATGTACCGGCCAATGCCCTGTGGCTGACCAACGCCATGGTGCAGATCTTCCTGGTCATCACCCTGTTCTCGGCCAGTACCTACCTGTCGCTGATCTACCTCGCCACCTCGATGATCCTGGTGCCTTACCTGTGGTCGGCGGCCTATGCCTTCCTGCTGGCATGGCGCAGCGAGACTTATGAACAAGCCCTGGCCGAACGCAAGAAAGACCTGATCATCGGCGGTATCGCCCTGATCTACGCGCTCTGGCTGCTGTATGCCGGTGGCGTGAAGTACCTGCTGCTCTCCGCTCTGCTCTATGCCCCTGGCGTGATCCTGTTTGCCAAGGCCAAGCGCGAAGTCGGCCAACCGATTTTTACCAACGTGGAGAAGTTGCTGTTCGCCGCTGTAGTCGTCGGCGCCCTGGTGGCTGCCTACGGTCTCTATGACGGCTTCCTGACTCTTTAAACCCGAATTCGTTTACTTGGAGGTAAGAACCATGTCCACCGATAAAGTTAAGTACGGCGTCCATTCCGAAGCCGGCAAACTGCGCAAAGTGATGGTCTGCTCCCCTGGCCTGGCGCATCAGCGCCTGACGCCGAGCAACTGCGACGAGCTGCTGTTCGACGACGTCATCTGGGTCAATCAGGCCAAGCGCGACCACTTCGACTTCGTCACCAAAATGCGTGAGCGCGGCATCGAAGTGCTGGAAATGCACAATCTGCTGACTGATATCGTTGCCATTCCCGAAGCGCTGAAATGGATCCTTGACCGCAAACTCACCGATGACACCGTTGGTGTGGGCCTGAAAAACGAGGTACGCAGCTGGCTCGAAGGCCTTGAGCCACGCCACCTGGCCGAGTTCCTGATCGGCGGTGTGGCCGGTGAAGACCTGCCGGAAAGCGATGGCGCCAGCGTGATCAAGATGTACCGCGACTACTTGGGCCACTCCAGCTTCCTGCTCGACCCACTGCCAAACACCCAGTTCACCCGTGACACCACTTGCTGGATCTACGGTGGCGTGACGCTGAACCCGATGTACTGGCCAGCGCGACGTCAGGAAACCCTGCTGACCACCGCCATCTACAAGTTCCACCCTGAGTTCACCGGTGCCGACTTCGAAGTCTGGTACGGCGATCCGGATAAAGACCACGGCAAGTCGACCCTGGAAGGCGGCGACGTCATGCCGATCGGCAACGGCGTGGTACTGATCGGCATGGGCGAGCGCACCTCGCGTCAAGCTATCGGCCAACTGGCTCAGTCGCTGTTCGCCAAAGGCGCGGTGGAAAAAGTGGTAGTTGCCGGCCTGCCAAAATCCCGTGCTGCGATGCACCTGGATACCGTGTTCAGCTTCTGCGACCGCGACCTGGTGACGGTATTCCCTGAAGTCGTCAAGGAAATCGTACCGTTCGTCATCACTCCAGATGAGAGCAAGCCTTACGGCATGTTCGTACGCCGCGAGGATAAAACCTTCCTCGACGTGGTGGCCGAGTCCCTCAACCTGAAAAAACTGCGCGTCGTCGAAACCGGTGGCAACAGCTTCGCCGCCGAACGCGAGCAGTGGGATGACGGTAACAACGTGGTGGCCGTGGAGCCTGGCGTGGTCATCGGCTACGACCGCAACACCTACACCAACACCCTGCTGCGCAAGGCGGGTGTCGAAGTCATCACCATCAGCGCCGGCGAACTGGGCCGCGGTCGCGGCGGCGGTCACTGCATGACCTGCCCAATTGTTCGCGACCCTATCGACTACTAAAACGACCATCAACCCGGCCGCGCCCATCCGGCGCCGGCCGGGCCGATCACCGAATCCAAGGAGAATCATCATGGCGTTCAACATCCACAACCGTAACCTGCTGAGCCTGGAACACCACACCCCTCGCGAGTTGCGCTACCTGCTGGACCTCTCCCGCGACCTGAAACGTGCCAAGTACACCGGCACCGAGCAGCAGCACCTCAAAGGCAACAACATTGCGCTGATCTTCGAGAAAACCTCGACCCGCACCCGTTGCGCTTTTGAAGTAGCCGCCTACGACCAGGGCGCCAACGTCACCTACATCGACCCCAACTCCTCGCAGATCGGCCACAAAGAAAGCATGAAGGACACCGCACGGGTCCTCGGCCGCATGTATGACGCCATCGAGTACCGTGGCTTCAAACAGGAAATCGTCGAAGAGCTGGCCAAATTCGCCGGGGTCCCCGTATTCAACGGCCTGACCGACGAATACCACCCGACCCAGATGATCGCCGACGTACTGACCATGCGTGAGCACGCCGACAAGCCGATCCACGATATCAGCTACGTGTACCTGGGCGATGCCCGTAACAACATGGGTAACTCGCTGCTGCTGATCGGTGCCAAACTCGGTATGGACGTGCGCATCTGCGCCCCGAAAGCGCTGTGGCCACACGACGACCTGGTTGCCCGCTGCAAAGGCTATGCAGAAGAAAGCGGCGCTCGCATCACTCTGACCGAAGACCCGAAAGCTGCGGTCAAGGGCGTTGACTTCATCCACACCGACGTCTGGGTGTCGATGGGCGAGCCTGTAGAAGCCTGGGCTGAGCGTATCCAGCAACTGCTGCCTTACCAGGTCAACGCCGAGCTGATGAAAGCCACCGGCAACCCACGCACCAAGTTCATGCACTGCCTGCCAGCGTTCCATAACTCCGACACCAAGGTCGGCAAACAGATCGCCGAGCAGTACCCGAACCTGAAAAACGGCATTGAAGTCACCGACGACGTGTTCGAATCGCCAGCCTGCATCGCCTTCGAGCAAGCGGAAAACCGCATGCACACCATCAAGGCCATCCTGGTTTCGACCCTCGCCGACCTGTAAGACCTCTGAGGCTGCCCCTCCCCCAGTGGGGAGCGGGTGGCTTCTCTCTTTCCTAGAAGGACACTCATCATGCGTATCGTTGTTGCATTGGGCGGTAACGCCCTGCTGCGCCGTGGCGAACCCATGACTGCGGACAATCAGCGCGCCAATATCCGCATCGCCACCGAGCAGATCGCCAAGATCCATCCGGGCAACGAACTGGTCATCGCTCACGGCAATGGCCCGCAAGTGGGCCTGCTGTCGCTGCAAGCGCAATCCTACAAGCCGGACGAAGCCTATCCTCTGGACGTGCTCGGGGCTGAAACCGAAGGCATGATCGGCTACATCATCGAGCAAGAGCTGGGTAACCTGCTGGCCTTTGAAGTGCCGTTCGCCACCCTGCTGACCCAGGTTGAAGTCGATGGCAAAGACCCGGCGTTCCAGAAGCCGAGCAAGCCGATCGGGCCGGTCTACTCCAAGGAAGATGCTGAGCGTCTGGCCGCAGAAAAAGGCTGGGCGATTGCTCCGGACGGCGACAAGTTCCGTCGCGTGGTGGCCAGCCCTCGACCAAAACGGATTTTCGAAATCCGTCCGATCAAATGGTTGCTGGAAAAAGGCACCGTGGTGATCTGTGCCGGTGGCGGTGGCATTCCGACCATCTACGACCAGAGTGGCAAGGTCCTCAGTGGCGTAGAGGCGGTGATCGACAAAGACCTGTGTTCGTCGTTGCTGGCTCAGCAGCTGGAGGCCGACCTGCTGGTTATCGCCACTGACGTCGACGGCGCTTACATCGACTGGGGCAAGCCAACCCAGAAAGCCGTCGCCGAAGCGCATCCAGACGAACTTGAACGCCTTGGTTTCGCAGCGGGCTCCATGGGCCCGAAAGTCCAGGCCGCATGCGAATTTGCCCGTGAAACCGGCAAGGTCGCGGTCATCGGTTCACTGGCCGATATCGAAGGAATCGTCCAAGGTACCAAAGGTACCCGTGTCACCACGGCCAAGCCTGGAATAAGCTACCGTTGATGCAGTTGGGCGGACTCAGGGTCCGCCCTTTTCAACCTCCAGAGGAGTCATCCATGGCCAAGTTCGAGCCGGGTCATCTGCACATTGAGCGCCATGCGCTGACCAAAGACGATGTCAGCTATGACATCAAAATCGATTACGCGGTTTTCACCGATCCCAGCAAAGGCAAGGGCATGCAGTTCACCATGCATGGCTCGATCCAGGGCAAGGACATGAGTGAAACCTTCTTCCTGCCCAAGGAAGAGGCCTACAACTTCGCCAGCAACGTGACGAAGATCTTTGAGAAATACGGCATCCCCAAGACCATGAGCAGCATTGGCTCGACGCACAAGATCTACGACGAGATGTTCGAAGATGTCCGCGTACAGCTGAACATGAAATCCGGCGATCCAATCAAACCAGAACATTTCGAGTAACCACTCGGCGCTCTTCGCGGGAACGCCCGCGAAGAGATCACCCGTGCTTCCAGGTAGTACTCCACCACCACCCTCCTCGCCACCACACCAGGCCCAATCGAAGATCTTCCGAAGCACTGAGGATCTTCAGCATGACAATCGATCTCGAGCATTTCGCGCGCAGCCTGGACACGCTGGGCGATGCGCGGGCGGTGATGGAAAAGGCCCGGGAATACCTCGACGCCTGGCCCGACCCCTACCGCCTGGCCCATGAGCAGGCTGCGGCTTATCTACTTGAGCACACCGGCAAACCTCTGGACCCGGACAGGGTCTGGTGGCACGAATTCGATCTCGGCGTCAGCGCCCCGACGTTCACCGGCTGGCAGCATTCCGGTCCACCACGCCACTCCATGCGCTTCACCAGGTTGCTGATCCACCGTTTCAGCGGCGGATTCCAGGCTGCGCCCGACACCCTGCCAGTATTCGGCGGGTTTTATACCCGCGGCCCTGAAGTGGATCAGTACGGAGCCGACAACGAGCTGGAACTGTCGCCGCAGAAGGTGATGGACGACCTGTGGGCACTGGATTTCGCCGCGGTGGTCAACGACCGGGTTGCGCGCTTCTGGGGCGAACAGGGGCCGGACTTCCCGGTCCTGGCCAAGGCGCAGTTCATTGCCCAGATCGACCAGGGCGTACAGGCGGGCACGCTCGCGGCAGTCGATCGGCAACATCTACGGGCCTGGCTCGGTCTCAGCGCAGGCGCCCCGTTGACGCTGACGGCATTGTCCTCTTCCAGCCACAGCACACAGATGCGCGTGCGCCACTTCACGCCGGGCAATGGCCACCTGCTCATCCTCTGGCACGCATCTGGCCGTACGGTGCTCTACGCTCCGACACTTAAAAGCCCGCTGCGGGGCTTCGCCAGCCATGCCGATATGGTCCGCTGGCTGAACAGACACCTGGCAGGAGACGATGGTCCGGCATGGTTGGAGGCCGTCTACCGGATGGACCCACAAACGCCAGCGGACAGACGGGAATCCGTGCTGCAGTCGGTGCGCCAACGTAGCGGCTCGTACACCACACCCAAGTGGCCCTTCGGCGACGGCATCGAACTGGTGTTGCCGGACCTGTTCGACACCCTGCTGCTCTGGGCCAAAGCCGACCTCAACCTCACCCTGCACAACCTGGTCAGCAATGCTGAACTTCGCCGGCAACTCTGGCGGGGTTATCTGGGCGCCTTCCTGCAAGTGTTCGGCAGTTTCGCGCTGATGGCCTGGCCGATCGGCCTGGCCATGCTGGGCGCCAGCGTCACGCGCCTGGTGTTGGATGTCGAGGCGGCCGTGAACGCGCGCTCGAGCCACGAGCGTAACCAGGCCATCCTTGCCTCCCTGGGTGACGCGGTCATGACCGCGTTCCTCATCATCGACACAGGGCTGGGCCTCAAGGCCCTGCAGTACCGTGATCCTCCGCACTTCAGCCGGCTCCTGCCGAACTTGCTGCAACCGGCGCGGGATGCGGCTCGGGCCCGGCAGCTACTGGCCTCCCTGGACAGCAACCGCATTGTGCTGGAGCCTGGCCCGGCATCTGGCCGACTTCAGGGCCTGCAGGTTGATGAGCAGGGATCCACCTGGATCGAGCTGGACGAGATGAGTTTGCCGGTCAGCTACAACACCTCCTGGGCCAGCTGGATGGTCCTCAGCGACCTGGATTCGCTTGAGCTGCGAGAAAGCCTGCTGGTACGCCGGGGCCTTGATGGCCGATGGCGGCTGTATGCACCTGACGGCAATGTCGATGCACTGGCAACCCAGTTCTGGGATACCTACATGGAACCTGACCACGCACTGAGTGACAGGCTTTCCCGCGCGCTTCTCGATCGGCAGACCCGCTTGCTCGAGCAGGCTGCTTTGCCGGAGTTCACGGGGAACATGACATCGGCAGACGCGTTTGGCCATCACTACGTGGAGGTGCAAGGGCGGCGCTTTTACACGTTCAAACAAGAGGGTGAATTCCATAATGATCTGGCCATGGAGTACAGCAGCCACATGGCCAGGATCAACGATCTGTTCAGAGGCGACCGCTCACGCCTGCAGAACATTGCCGAACAAGAACTGCTCGACTTCATCGACACCTTTGCCAATGCCCTGGAGCAGTTGCCCAAGAGCAAGGCCGCATTGCTCTGGCGCGGTGGCCGAGGCTCACGCGTGCCCCTCGCCGCCCGCTATCGGCAAGGCGCGATCAATGCTGGCGATCTACTGGTCACCACAGACATCACCTCTTTTACCGAAAACCCGTACATTCCCCGTCGCTTCATGCTGCCCCAGGACGCCGCCAACCTCCCGCTCGCCGAGGTATCCGGGCACTTTGACGAACACACCGTGCTGTACGAACTGGCCGAGAGCGAGCAGCTCAGTGGTGCACCGATATCACCGCTGTCGCTGCACTGGCAGGAGGCGGAGGTATTGTTTATGCCAGGCCGCACGTTCCGCATCGACGAAGTCGCTGAGGTACAAGGACAACACTATCGTTTCATCAGGTTCAAACTTCGCGAAGTCCCCAGACCCGCAGGAGAGTCTGCCTACGATCTACGCAGCGGTCAGCCGTTCGACCGTCGTGCCTATGCCGAACGCGTGGGCAACGCCCCTTGGGTGGAGCGATTCTTCCCGGCCGAACAGTGGCCGTGATACCGGCAACACGCCAACACCGGGCCGTGCAAGGTCCGGTGTTGGCGCAAAAGCAACTCGGCCACGGCAGGCTTGCCCCTCGATTTAAGGCATACTTGCCCTCTTCGGCAGCCTTGAACACCTCTCCCCATGCGCATCCATGTCAGCTTCATCGACCGCGTCGGCATCACCCAGGAAGTGCTGGCCCTGCTCGGCGCCCGCAACCTCAACCTGGACGCGGTGGAGATGGTGCCGCCGAACGTCTACATCGATGCTCCGACGCTCAGCCCCCATGTGCTGGAAGAGCTGCACGACGCCCTGCTGAATGTGCACGGCGTGCAATCCGTGCGCGTCGTCGACATCCTCCCGGGGCAACGCCGCCACTTGCAGCTCGATGCCCTGCTCGCCGCCATGAGCGACCCCGTGCTGGCCCTGGACAGTGCCGGGCATGTACTACTGGCCAACCCGGCGCTGGTGGCCCTGTGCGGTCAGGAACCCTCCGATCGCTCGGTGGTTGATTTGTTTGACGATCCCGGTCTGCTTGAGGCGTTGATCGAACAGGGTTTTCGCCTGCCCATGCGTGAAGTGGTACTCAACGGCCAGACCCTGCTGCTCGATGCCACCCCGATCACCAACGCCGGTGCCCTGTTGACCCTGTATCAACCCAACCGCATCGGTGAACGCTTGTCGGCGCTGCACCACGATCATGCCGAAGGCTTCGATGCCCTGCTCGGCGACTCGCCGGCGATCCGCACACTGAAAGCCCGCGCGCTGCGGGTGGCAGCCCTCGACGCACCGTTGCTGATCCACGGTGAAACCGGCACCGGCAAAGAGCTGGTGGCCCGCGCCTGCCATGCCATCAGCAGCCGCAACAGTGCCCCGTTCCTGGCCCTGAACTGCGCAGCACTGCCGGAAAACCTCGCCGAGAGCGAGCTGTTCGGTTATGCCCCCGGCGCCTTCACCGGCGCCCAGCGCGGCGGCAAGCCGGGGCTGATGGAGCTGGCCAACCAGGGCACGGTGTTCCTCGACGAAATCGGCGAGATGTCGCCGTACCTGCAGGCCAAGCTCCTGCGCTTTCTCAATGACGGCAGCTTTCGTCGGGTCGGCGGTGATCGCGAGGTCAAGGTCAATGTACGGATCCTCAGCGCCACGCACCGCGACCTGGAAAAAATGGTCGCCGAGGGCAGCTTTCGCGAGGATCTGTTTTACCGTCTGAACGTCCTCAACCTGCAGGTCCCGCCGTTGCGCGAACGCGGCCAGGACATTCTCCTGCTGGCGCGCAACTTCATGCAGCAGGCCTGCACCCAGATCCAGCGCCCGCTGTGCCGCCTGGCGCCGAGCACCTATCCGGCACTGCTCGACAACCGCTGGCCGGGCAATGTGCGGCAATTGCAAAACGTGATCTTCCGCGCCGCGGCCATTTGCGAAAGCACGCTGGTCGATATCGGTGATCTGGATATCGCCGGCACCTCGGTGGCCCGCGAACACAACGATGACGTCGACAGCCTGGAACAGGCAGTGGAAGACTTCGAGCGCAACCTGCTGGAAAAACTCTATGCCAGCTACCCTTCCACCCGCCAACTGGCCAGCCGCCTGCAGACCTCGCATACCGCCATTGCGCACCGCCTGCGCAAATACGGCATCCCCACCAAGGCCTGATCGCGACAGTAACTGTATTGAAAACGCTACACCGTAACGATTTCAATACATCAGTGTTCAACCGCGGTGCTGCAAGGTTCTGATCCTCTTGACCTTTTTTTCCGCTCTCCGGGTGTAGCGATTTCGCTACACCGCAGACCATCTGCCGCCACATAAAATGTGTATCTCATTGTTTTATATACATATTTCATAAATGGCCGCGATATTGCTAAGGAATTCCTCATTATCAGTGCTCAGTGCCGAACCTGAGCCACGCCTACCCTTGAGGAGTTTCCATGAGCGAGTTGCGTTTTACCGAAGATCACGAATGGCTGCGTAGCGAAGCTGACGGCAGCGTCACCGTCGGGATTACCGCCTTCGCCCAGAACGCCCTCGGCGATGTGGTCTACGTGCAACTGCCGGAGCTGCAGAACTACGAACAGGGCGCCGAAGCCTCGACCGTCGAATCGGTGAAGGCTGCCAGCGGTGTGTACATGCCGCTGAGCGGCGAAGTGGTAGCAGTCAACGCGCAACTTGAAGGCAACCCCGAGCTGGTCAACGAAGACCCGTTGGGCGAAGGCTGGTTCTTCCGTTTTATCCCCGCTGATGCCGGCGCCGTCGGGCAATTGCTCGACCAGGACGCCTACGACCGCCTGATCAAAGCCAACGCTGACGCCTGAGGACTCGCCATGACCATCAACCTTGGCACTGCCAACGAATTCATCGCCCGTCATATCGGCCCACGCCAGGCGGACGAACAACAGATGCTCGCCACCCTGGGCTTCGACTCTCTGGAGGCCATGAGCGCCGCCGTCATTCCTGACAGCATCAAGGGCACCAGCGTCCTGGAGCTGGGCGAAGGGCAAAGCGAAGCCGACGCCCTGGCGTCACTCAAGGCCATCGCCAGCAACAACCAGCTGTTCAAGAGCTTCATCGGCCAGGGTTACTACAACTGCCATACCCCGGCACCGATCTTGCGCAACCTCCTGGAAAACCCGGCCTGGTACACCGCCTACACCCCGTACCAGCCTGAAATTTCCCAGGGCCGCCTGGAAGCGCTGCTCAATTTCCAGACCCTGATCAGCGACCTCACCGGCCTGCCGATCGCCAACGCCTCGCTGCTTGACGAAGCCACCGCCGCTGCCGAAGCCATGACCTTCTGCAAGCGCCTGAGCAAGAACAAGAGCAGCCACGCCTTCTTCGCCTCCGTGCATTGCCACCCGCAAACCCTCGACGTGCTGCGGACTCGTGCCGAGCCACTGGGTATCGAAGTCGTCGTCGGTGATGAGCGCGAGCTCGACGATGTCAGCGCCTTCTTCGGCGCCCTGCTGCAATACCCGGCCAGCAATGGTGAAGTCTTCGACTACAGCGAGCTGGTCGCACGTTTCCACGCCGCCAATGCCCTGGTCGCGGTTGCCGCCGACCTGCTGGCGTTGACCCTGCTGACCCCGCCTGGCGAGTTTGGTGCCGACGTCGCCATCGGTAGCGCCCAGCGCTTCGGTGTACCGCTGGGCTTCGGTGGCCCACACGCCGCCTACTTCTCCACCCGCGATGCGTTCAAGCGCGACATGCCGGGCCGTCTGGTCGGTGTCTCCATCGATCGCTTCGGTAAAACCGCGCTGCGTCTGGCCATGCAGACCCGCGAGCAACACATCCGCCGCGAGAAGGCCACCAGCAACATCTGTACCGCGCAAGTACTGCTGGCCAACATCGCCAGCATGTACGCCGTCTACCACGGCCCGCAGGGTCTGAAGCAGATCGCCCAGCGCACCCACGCCCTGACCGCGATTCTGGCCGCCGGCCTCAAGCAGATCGGTGTCAACGTCGAAACCGCAGCGTTCTTCGACACCCTGACCCTGGCCACCGGCGATGCCACCGCAGCCCTGCACGACAAGGCCCGTGGTCAACGCCTGAACCTGCGCCAGATCGACGCCCAACGCCTGGGCCTGTCGCTGGACGAAACCAGCACCCAGGCTGATGTCGAAGCACTGTGGCGCCTGTTCGCGGACGGCAAAGCGGTGCCTGAGTTCAGCACCCTGGCCGCCAGCGTTCAACTGCAACTGCCGGCCACCCTGCTGCGCCAGTCGGCAATCCTTGAACACCCAGTGTTCAACCGTTACCACAGCGAAACCGAGCTGATGCGCTACCTGCGTCGCCTGGCTGACAAGGACCTGGCCCTGGACCGCACCATGATCCCTCTGGGCTCGTGCACCATGAAACTCAACGCGGCCAGCGAAATGATCCCGGTGACCTGGGCCGAGTTCGGCAACCTGCACCCGTTCGCGCCTGCCGAACAGAGCCAGGGCTACCAGCAACTGACCGACGAGCTGGAAGCCATGCTCTGCGCCGCCACCGGCTACGATGCCGTGTCGCTCCAACCCAACGCCGGCTCCCAGGGCGAGTACGCAGGTCTCCTGGCCATTCGTGCCTACCACCAGAGCCGTGGCGATGCCCGCCGCGACATCTGCCTGATCCCGTCTTCGGCACACGGCACCAACCCGGCCACCGCCCATATGGCCGGTATGCGGGTGGTGGTGACGGCGTGTGACGCACGTGGCAACGTTGATATCGAAGACCTGCGCGCCAAGGCTATCGAGCACCGCGAGCACCTCGCCGCACTGATGATTACCTACCCTTCGACCCACGGCGTGTTCGAAGAAGCCATCGGTGAAATCTGCGCGATCATCCACGACAACGGCGGCCAGGTGTACATCGACGGCGCCAATATGAACGCCATGGTCGGCCTCTGCGCTCCGGGCAAGTTCGGCGGCGACGTCTCGCACCTGAACCTGCACAAGACCTTCTGCATTCCGCACGGTGGTGGCGGCCCGGGTGTCGGCCCGATCGGGGTCAAATCGCACCTGGCGCCGTTCCTGCCAGGTCACGCGCACATGCAGAACAAGCAAGGCGCGGTCTGCGCCGCACCGTTCGGCAGCGCCAGCATTCTGCCGATCACCTGGATGTACATTCGCATGATGGGCGGCGCCGGTCTCAAGCGTGCCTCGCAGATGGCGATCCTCAATGCCAACTACATCGCCCGCCGCCTGGAAGAGCACTATCCTGTGTTGTACACCGGCAGTAATGGTTTGGTGGCCCACGAGTGCATCCTCGACCTGCGCCCGCTCAAGGACAGCAGCGGCATCAGCGTCGACGACGTGGCCAAGCGCCTGATCGATTTCGGTTTCCACGCTCCGACCATGTCGTTCCCGGTAGCCGGCACACTGATGATCGAACCGACCGAAAGCGAGTCCAAAGAAGAGCTGGATCGCTTCTGCGAGGCGATGATCCGCATCCGCGAAGAGATTCGTGCGGTGGAGAGCGGCAGCCTGGACAAGGACGACAACCCGCTGAAGAACGCGCCGCATACGGCCGCTGAAATCGCCGGTGAGTGGAGCCATCCGTACAGCCGCGAGCAGGCGGTGTATCCGCTGGCCACTCTGGTGGAAGGCAAGTACTGGCCACCGGTCGGTCGCGTCGACAACGTGTTTGGCGACCGCAATCTTGTCTGCGCCTGCCCGTCGATCGAGAGCTATCAGGACGTCTGACGGCCTCTTCGCGGGGCAAGCCCGCTCCCACTGTGGGAGCGGGCTTGCCCCGCGAGAGCCTTCACCATCAAGAGGGTACGACCATGTCATTAAGCGTCTTCGACCTGTTCAAGATCGGCATCGGCCCCTCCAGTTCCCATACCGTAGGCCCCATGCGCGCCGCTGCGCGGTTTGCCGAAGGCCTGCGGCGCGATGGCCTGCTGACCACCACGGTCAGCGTCAAGGCTGAACTCTATGGCTCGCTCGGTGCCACCGGCAAAGGCCACGGCAGCGACAAGGCCGTGCTGCTGGGGCTGGAAGGTGAGCACCCCGACAGCGTCGACACCGAAAGCATTCCCGCTCGCCTGCAGGCTATCCGCAGCAGTGGGAGGCTGAAGCTGCTGGGTGAACACGACATCGAGTTCGTCGAAAAACAGCACCTGGCGATGATTCGCAAACCCCTGGCCTATCACCCCAACGGCATGATCTTTCGCGCCTTCGACCACGCTGGCCTGCAGATTCGCAGCCGCGAGTACTACTCGGTAGGCGGTGGCTTCGTCGTTGATGAAGATGCCGCGGGTGCCGACCGCATTGTCGAAGACAGTACCGTGCTGCCCTACCCGTTCAAGACAGCCAAGGAACTGCTCGGCCACTGCACAGCACAACACCTGTCGATCAGTCAGGTGATGCTCGCCAACGAAGCGGCCTGGCGCCCGGAAAGCGAAACCCGCAGCGGCTTGCTGCGCATCTGGCAAGTGATGCAGGACTGCGTCGCCGCCGGTTGTCGCAACGAAGGCATCTTGCCCGGTGGGCTGAAGGTCAAACGCCGGGCAGCTGCGCTGTATCGCCAGCTCTGCAACAATCCGGAGGCGAGCCTGCGCGACGCGCTTTCGGTGCTGGACTGGGTCAACCTCTATGCCCTCGCCGTCAACGAGGAAAACGCCTTTGGCGGGCGGGTCGTCACTGCCCCCACCAATGGCGCCGCCGGCATCGTCCCGGCCGTCCTGCACTACTACATACGCTTCATTCCCGGCGCCAACGAAGATGGCGTGGTGCGCTTCCTGCTCACCGCGGCGGCCATCGGCATTCTCTACAAGGAAAACGCCTCGATCTCCGGTGCCGAAGTGGGCTGCCAGGGCGAGGTGGGCGTGGCCTGTTCGATGGCCGCCGGGGCCCTGTGCGAGGTCATGGGCGGCAGCGTACAACAGGTTGAGAACGCCGCCGAAATCGGTATGGAACACAACCTGGGCCTGACCTGCGATCCGATCGGCGGGCTGGTCCAGGTGCCGTGCATCGAGCGCAATGCGATGGGCTCGGTCAAGGCCATCAATGCGGTGCGCATGGCCCTGCGCGGCGACGGTCAGCACTTCGTCTCCCTCGACAAGGTCATTCGTACCATGCGCCAGACCGGCGCCGACATGAAAAGCAAATACAAGGAGACCGCCCGCGGCGGTCTGGCCGTCAACATCATCGAGTGCTGACACCCTCACAAGCCCCAAGGAGTCATCAATGTCCACCGAAACGCTGCAAAAGACCCCGCTGCATGCCCTGCACCTGGAACTGGGCGCACGCATGGTGCCGTTCGCAGGCTACGACATGCCGGTTCAGTACCCGCTGGGGGTGATGAAAGAGCACCTGCACACGCGTGAACAGGCGGGTCTGTTCGATGTCTCGCACATGGGCCAGATCCGCCTGACCGGCGCCAACGCCGCCAAGGCCCTGGAAACCCTGGTGCCGGTCGACATCATCGACCTGCCGGTGGGCATGCAGCGTTACGCAATGTTCACCAACGAACAAGGCGGCATCCTCGACGACCTGATGGTTGCCAACCTGGGTAACGATGAACTGTTCCTGGTGGTCAACGCCGCCTGCAAGGACCAGGACCTGGCCCACCTGCGCCAGCACATCGGCGACCAGTGCCAGATCCAGCCGCTGTTCGAAGAACGTGCCCTGCTGGCCCTGCAAGGCCCGGCGGCGGTCAAGGTACTGGAACGTCTGGCGCCTGCGGTGGCGCAGATGACCTTCATGCAATTCCAGCCGGTGCAACTGCTGGGTGCCGACTGCTATATCAGTCGCTCGGGCTACACCGGCGAAGACGGTTTCGAGATTTCCGTTCCGGCCGATAAAGCCGAAGCGCTCGCTCGCCGCCTGCTGGCCGAGCCGGAAGTCGCCGCCATCGGCCTCGGCGCCCGCGACTCGCTGCGCCTGGAGGCCGGCCTGTGCCTGTACGGCCACGACATGAATACTCAGACCACACCGATCGAAGCCAGCCTGCTGTGGGCCATCTCCAAGGTGCGCCGTGCTGATGGCGAACGCGCCGGTGGTTTCCCGGGTGCAGCGGCGATCTTTGCCCAACAGCAAACTGGTGTTGCAAGTAAACGCGTAGGACTGTTGCCACAGGAGCGTACACCGGTACGCGAAGGTGCTGAGATCGTCGACGAAGCCGGCACTGTCATCGGTACTGTTTGCAGCGGCGGTTTCGGACCGAGCCTGAATGCACCCGTGGCAATGGGTTACCTGGATGCCGCACATACTGCACTGGAAACAGCAGTCTGGGCGATTGTTCGCGGCAAGCGTGTTGCAATGAAAGTCAGCAAGATGCCATTCGTTGCACAGCGCTACTATCGCGGCTGAATCGTTAGTTGAAACTTTGTGTCATGACGCGTTCGGATCTTCGAATTCGAACGCGTTTTATTACTTTCGAAAAGCATCGCCGCGCACGCTGGAATGAGCAGAAAAAAATCGACCGAACGGCTGCTAAAAGGTAGAGCGGGAGCGGCTTTGAGGGCTTGTTTTTGCCGACAGAGTTAGCGTAGAGTCACTGCACTGTGTTTGCATGGGTCGCTATGGTTCGTGACCTGGGCAGTAGCGCTGAGATTTGCTACAACCCGTTCGACGTCTCTTACTTTCCTGCAACCCAGCCCAGTACTCTTTCATTTGGAAGAAGCTGTTACTAATTCTAAGTTTCAAAGGAAATAAGACAATGTCCCAACGTCAGAGCGGTACCGTCAAGTGGTTTAACGACGAGAAAGGTTTTGGTTTCATCACTCCAGAAAGCGGTCCGGATCTGTTCGTACACTTCCGCGCTATCCAGGGTAACGGCTTCAAGAGCCTGAAAGAAGGCCAGAAAGTTACCTTTATCGCCGTGCAAGGCCAGAAAGGCATGCAGGCTGACGAAGTTCAAGCCGAAGGCTGATCTTCATCAACAAAGAAGCCCCTGCTGGCAACAGCAGGGGCTTTTTTGTGCGCGCAATTCCGTAGAATGGCCGTTTTGCCCAAGGAGGGCCACTGTATGCCCAAGCCGTTGTTGCAGCCCCAGGGTGATTTCCCCGTCGTCGGCCTCGGTCGTCGCCTGGCTGCCATGTTCTACGATTTCCTGCTGTGTACCGCGCTGCTGATCGTCACCGCCGGGGTGTACAAGATGATCCAGATGGCGATCATCGGTGAAGCGCAGATGCGCACACTGACCGACGCTGGTGCCCTGGACGGGGATCCGTTGCTGTCGACGGTCCTGGTGTTCGCGCTATTCGGCTTCTTCGCCAAGTTCTGGACCCATGGCGGGCAGACCCTGGGCATGCAGGTATGGCGTATTCGCGTCCAGAACGCCGATGGCAGCGCCATCAGCCTGTGGCAAGCCTTGCTGCGCTTCGTCGTCGCCATCGCCTCGTGGCTGTGCCTGGGCCTGGGTTTCATCTGGTCGCTGTTCGACAAGCGCCGCCGTACCTGGCATGACATCTACTCCGACACTCAGCTGGTCCAGTTACCCAAAGTGAAAAAATAACCGAGACAGGACTAGGGTCCTTGGATTGGGTTGGGTTGTTCTGACTGCGAGCTTATCCATTTGGTGTGGCGCCGCTGCTAGCCCCTTCCGCCCTTACGGCGGCCTACTTTCCTCTTGGGGAAAGTAGGCAAAGCCGCCTACTCCTGCATACGGCCCTACGCTACGCTCCGGGTCCCTTCGCTCCGGTGCCCTCCAGGGGCATCGCGGCCTACGACTTGCTGCGCCAAGTCTACGACTCGCGAACTTCGGCCAAGGCCGAAGGGTGCTGCGCACCTGCCCCCTCCAGACACCTACACTCAGCCTCCTGAAGTCGCAAAGTTACGGGCGGCGCCCGTGCTGACGCATCTTCGAAATCAAGTCTGGCGGAGCCAGACTGAAGCCTTGCGGGCAAACCCGCTTCTGACCTTGCTCTTGATCTTGATCTTCATCCACGCCAGTGCAGGCGCCGCGAACTGCGACTTCAGGAGGCTGAGTGGAGGTGCCTGTAGGGGCCGGTGCGCAGCACCTTCGGCGTAGCCGAAGAACGCGAGCCGTAGACTTGGCGCAGCAAGTCGTAGGCCGCGTGGCCCTGGAAGGTGCCGGAGCGAAGGGACCCGGAGCGCAGCGTAGGGCCGTATGCAGGAGCGAGCGGTTTTGCTGGAACTGTCCCTTGGCAGCGGCGCCACACCAAATGGATAAGCTCACAGCCACAACAGCCCAGCCCAGCCCAGCCCAGCCCAGCCCAGCCCAGCCCCAAGGATCATAGCCCCGAGATGCCATGAAGAACTCAAAAAAAAACCGACCCTAAGGTCGGTTTTTTCATGCACGCAACGTTTACCCAGCGCGTCGCAACATCCAGAATCCGGCACCGGCGCAGATCGCCGCCGGTATCACCACCGCCAGCAACGGCGGGAAGCCGAATACCTGACTTGACGGTCCGAGCAGGTCCTGGGCGATACGGAACACAAAGCCCACCAGCACACCGGTAAAGACGCGCTGACCCAAGGTAACCGAACGCAGCGGACCGAAGATGAAGGAAATGGCCATCAGCACCAGGGCTGCGGTGACCATCGGCTGCAGGACCTTGGTCCAGAATGCCAGCCAGTAGCGCGCATTGTTAAGGCCTTGATCGGACAGGTAGTGGATGTAATCCCACAGCCCGGTGATCGACAGCGACTCTGGTGCCAGCACTACGGTATTGAGCAGTTGCGGCGTGACGGTAACATCCCAGCGCTCTACCGGTGCCTTGACGACCTCGGTGTGGTCACCACGGAAATGCGTGGTAGTCACATCGCTCAGTTGCCAGTGATCTTCCTGGTACTGGGCACGACGGGCAAAGCTCGAGGTCAGCAGATGACGCTCGTTGTCGAAGCGGTAGCGGGTTACGCCATACAACAGGCCATTGGGCTGCACCGAGTTGATGTGCACGAACTCATCACCCTGGCGGTGCCACATACCACGTTTGGAGCTTTGCGCTTCGCCGCTGCCCTGAGCCAGCGAACGATCGGCCTGGGCCTTGTTTTCGGTGACCGGCGCCAGGTACTCGCCAATCAGGATACCGGCCAGCATCAATACCAGCATCGGCTTCATCACCGCCCAGACGATGCGTCCGATCGACACCCCGGCAGCGCGCATGATGGTCAGCTCACTGCTGCTGGCCAGGCTGCCCAGGCCGATCAGGCAGCCGATCAGGGCCGCCATCGGCAACATGTCGTACAGGCGGCGTGGCGCGGTGAGCAACACGAAGTTGCCCGCATCCCACAGGGTATAGCTGTCAGTGATGTCGCCCATCTCATCGATAAAGGCAAACAGCGAAGCTAGACCCAGGATGATCCCGAGCACGGCAAGAATGGCCATCAGCACGCTCTTGCCGATGTAACGGTCGAGCTTAACCATGGGCCACCTCCGCACGACGCGCGGCACGCTTGAGGCGTAGAGGCTCCCAGTACATCAAGCCGAGGCCGATGAGCAGGAACACAGCATGGACCCACCAGATACCCAATTCGATCGGCAATTTGCCTTTTTCCAGGGCACCGCGCACAGCAATCAGCATTGTCAGGTACGCCATATACAGAAGAATTGCCGGCAGCAACTTGAGGAAGCGGCCCTGGCGCGGATTGACCCGTGACAGCGGCACTGCCAGCAGGGTTACCACGAACACCAGCAGCGGCAACGACAGGCGCCATTGCAGCTCGGCCCGGTCGCGACGCAGCTCGCTGCCAAACAGTTCGGAGGTCGGGATGGCCTCGCGGTCAGTGATTTCTTCGCTGACTTCCGGCTTGGGCAACAGTACACCGTAGGTGTCGTACTGGATGGCACGGTAGTCGGCCTGCCCTGGGTTACCGTCATAGCGGTAGCCGTTTTCCAGAATCAGGTAACGATTGCCATCGGCACCGATTTCCTGACGGCCCTTTTCCGCAACCAGTACTGAAGGTGCGCGTTCCTTGCTCTTGTCCTGCGAGAAACGCTTCTCGGAGATGAACACGCCCGCCAGGTTGCCGCGGTCTTCGGACAACTGCTCGGTGTAAGTGACCCGGGTGCCATCGCGCAAGGTCTGGAAGCGGCCCGGTACCAGGGTATCGAACTCGGTCAGGGCATCCTGCTGGTTGATGATCTTCGCCACCTGGGTAACGCCCTGAGGCGCCAGCCCCAGACTCAGCCAGGCCACCAGCAAGGCCACCAGCGCAGCGGGCGCCATGGTCATGCCCAGCAGACGCTGCTGGCTCATGCCGGTAGCCGACAGCACGGTCATCTCGCTTTCCAGGTACAGGCGACCGTAGGCCAGGAGGATTCCGAGGAATAACCCCAGCGGCAGAATCAACTGCAGAAAGCCTGGCAGGCGATAGCCCATGATCAGGAACAGCACACCCGGATCGAGCACACCCTGAGCCGCCTGGGCCAGGTATTTGATGAAGCGCCCGCTCATGATGATCACCAGCAGCACGGCGCTGACGGCACTCAAGGTCACCAGGACCTCGCGGGACAGATATCGGAAGACGATCAAACCAGACACTCCTGGGTTGTCAGGCTCGGACAGCCAAACAAAAAATCCATAACAGCCAAGATAGTTGCGGGTTTGCCTGGGCGAACCTGCACAAAAGTTGGCGCATTATCCTGTGATTGGCCGTGCCTGTCACTGGCGATGCACAATGCTTCATTAACGGGGTTGTCAGGTCGGACCGAGCAGGCTCAAACTGGCGGCTTTCTCACTGGCACGCGACCACGCGGCCAGCTCGCTTAAAGTGCCTGCACAGACAGCGCACAAAGACAGATCATTCGGGGAACCTGACATGGAACTGGTTGTAAAAAGCGTAGCCGCTGCATCCTTGAAAACCGCCACACTGGTACTCCCGGTCGGCGAAGGCCGCAAACTCGGCGCCAGCGCCAACGCTGTCGACGAAGCCTGCGGCGGTGCCCTCAGCGCCGTACTCAAGCGTGGCGACCTGACCGGCAAGCTGGGCCAGACCCTGTTGCTGCAAAGCCTGCCCAACCTCAAGGCCGAGCGTGTACTGCTGGTCGGCACCGGCAAGGACACCGAACTGGGTGACCGCAGCTGGCGCAAGGTGGTTGCCGCCGTACTGGCAGTGCTCAAGGGCCTCAACGGTAGCGACGCGGTACTGGCGCTGGACGATGTCGCCGTCACTGGCCGCGATGCTTTCTATGGCAAGTCGCGCCTGCTGGCCGAAACCCTGCTCGACGGTGAATATGTCTTCGACCAGTTCAAGAGCAAAAAAGCCGAACCTCGCGCCCTGAAGAAAATCACCCTGCTGGCCGACAAGGCCGGTGCCGCCGACGTCCAGCGTGCGGTCAAGCACGCCAGCGCCATCGCCGCCGGCATGAGCTTCGCCCGCGACCTCGGCAACCTGCCGCCCAACGTCTGCCATCCAAGCTACCTGGCCGATCAGGCCAAGGGCCTGGGCAAAGCCCACAAGGGCCTCAAGGTCGAAGTGCTCGACGAGAAAAAGATCAAAGAGCTGGGCATGGGCGCCTTCTACGCCGTAGGCCAGGGCAGCGATCAACCGCCACGCCTGATCGTGCTCAACTACCAGGGCGGAAAGAAAAGCGAGAAGCCGTTCGTACTGGTCGGCAAGGGCATCACCTTCGATACCGGCGGCATCAGCCTCAAGCCCGGTGCCGGCATGGATGAAATGAAGTACGACATGGGCGGTGCAGCCAGTGTCTTCGGTACCCTGCGTGCGGTGCTCGAACTGCAACTGCCGATCAACCTGGTGTGCCTGCTGGCCTGTGCCGAGAACATGCCGAGCGGCGGTGCCACGCGTCCAGGCGATATCGTCACCACCATGAGCGGGCAGACTGTAGAGATCCTCAACACCGACGCCGAAGGTCGCCTGGTGCTGTGCGACACCCTGACCTACGCCGAACGTTTCAAGCCTCAGGCCGTGGTCGACATCGCCACCCTGACCGGCGCCTGCATCGTCGCCCTGGGCAGCCACACCTCGGGCCTGATGGGTAACAACGACGAGTTGGTCGGCCAGTTGCTCGACGCCGGCAAGCGTGCCGACGACCGCGCCTGGCAGTTGCCACTGTTCGACGAGTACCAGGAGCAGCTGGACAGCCCGTTCGCCGACATTGCCAACATTGGCGGCCCGAAAGCCGGCACCATCACTGCCGCTTGCTTCCTGTCGCGCTTTGCCAAGGCCTACAACTGGGCCCACCTGGATATCGCCGGCACCGCCTGGATCAGCGGCGGCAAGGACAAGGGCGCCACTGGCCGTCCGGTCCCGCTGCTGACCCAGTACCTGCTCGACCGCGCCAACGCCTGAGTGAATGCCGGCCGCCTCTACCCTTGGGTGTAAGGCGGCTGGCGCACTGACCATGAGCAAAGTTGATTTCTACATTCTGCCCAGCGACGCGCCCTCGGCGCGCCTGGATTTTGCCTGCAAGCTCTGCGACAAGGCCTGGCGTATGGGGCATCAGGTCTACCTGCACTGCGCCGACGCCACTCAGCGCGACGAACTGGATGCCCGCTTGTGGGCGTTCAAGGGTGAAGCGTTCGTGCCGCACAATGGCGCCGAAGAACAGCCACAAGGTAGCGTGGTGTTGGGCCTGGGTGACGATGCCGGCAGCCATCAGGACCTGCTGATCAACCTCGACCTCAGGGTTCCGCCGTTCGCTTCGCGCTTTGCCCGCATCGCCGAAATCGTGGTCGAGGAACCGACAATCTGTCAGGCTGCCCGCGAGAGTTTCCGTTTCTACCGCGAACAGGGCTATGCTCTGCAAGATCACCGCTTACAGCGACTCTGAAGACAATGGATAAACCCACTCCCTTGCCCCAATCTGCACACCTGCTGGACGACCTCGAGTCGATCCGCCAACTGCTGGGCGACGAATCCCTTGAGCCGCCACTGCTGACCGACACGGTTGAAGAGCAGATTCCACTGCTGCTCGAAGAGGCTGAGCCTGCCCCTGTGGTTGTTCCGGCGCCTGCCCCCGAACCACCGCTCGACCCACAGGCAAAGCGCCAGGAAACCCTGCTGCACCTGGATGCCGAGCTGCGCGCTGCCGCTCAGTTGATCATGCAAGACGTGATCAACGACTTTACCCCGCACATCGAGAACGAAATCAAGCGCCGGCTTGATGCCCGTCTCGAGCGTTTGCTCAACCAGTAACCAGAATGAATCGCGGTGCGACGACTCGACTTGCCCCGCGATGTTTTTGCCTCCTGCCATCACCTCATGCTACGCCCCGGCACTTATCCCCGTTATACTGCTCGGCTTTCCTGAATAAATGCCATAGGGTCCCGCCGCGCATGGATAAGACCTACCAGCCACACGCTATTGAAACTTCCTGGTACAACACCTGGGAGTCCGAGAATTATTTCGCTCCGCAAGGCGAGGGCGATTCCTACACCATCATGATCCCGCCGCCGAACGTCACCGGCAGCCTGCACATGGGTCACGGCTTCAACAACGCGATCATGGATGCCCTGATCCGTTTCCGCCGCATGCAGGGTCGTAACACCCTGTGGCAGCCGGGTACCGACCACGCCGGTATCGCCACGCAGATGCTGGTCGAGCGTCAACTCGAGGCCAAAGGCCAGAACCGCCACGACCTGGGTCGCGAGAAATTCCTGGAAAAAGTCTGGGAATGGAAAGACCAGTCCGGTGGCAACATCAGCCGCCAGATTCGCCGCCTGGGCTCCTCGGTCGACTGGAGCCGTGAGCGTTTCACCATGGACGACGGCCTGTCCGAAGCGGTCAAAGAGGCTTTCGTGCGCCTGCACGAAGACGGCCTGATCTACCGCGGCAAGCGTCTGGTCAATTGGGATACCAAGCTGCACACAGCGATCTCCGACCTCGAAGTGGAAAACCACGACGAGAAGGGCCACCTGTGGAACCTGCGTTACCCGCTGGCTGATGGCGCCAAGACGGCCGACGGCAAGGACTACCTGATCGTTGCCACCACTCGTCCGGAAACCATGCTCGGCGACGCCGCCGTTGCCGTAAACCCGGAAGACGAGCGCTACAAGGCGCTGATCGGCAAGTTCGTCGATTTGCCACTGGTTGGCCGCCGCATCCCGATCATCGCTGACGACTACTGCGACCCTGAATTCGGCACCGGTTGTGTGAAAATCACCCCGGCTCACGACTTCAACGACTACGAAGTCGGCAAGCGCCACAACCTGCCGCTGCTGAACATCTTCGACAAGAACGCCTTCGTGCTACCTGCTGCCCAGGTGTTCAACCTCGACGGTAGCGTCAATGAAAGCGTCGACGCCACCCTCCCCGCCCAGTACGCCGGTCTTGACCGCTTCGTGGCGCGCAAGCAGATCGTTGCCGATTTCGACGCCGCCGGCCTGCTGGTCAGCGTCGACGACCACGCCCTGAAAGTACCGAAAGGCGACCGGTCCGGCACCGTTATCGAGCCGTGGCTGACCGACCAATGGTACGTCTCGACCAAACCACTGGCCGAGCCTGCAATTGCCGCTGTCGAAGACGGCCGCATCCAGTTCGTACCCAAGCAGTACGAGAACATGTATTTCTCCTGGATGCGCGATATCCAGGACTGGTGCATCAGCCGCCAGCTGTGGTGGGGCCACCGTATTCCGGCCTGGTACGACGAGTCCGGCAAGGTCTACGTTGGCCGCAGCGAAGAAGAAGTGCGCAGCAAGCACAACCTCGGTGCCGACGTGGTCCTGAACCAGGACAACGACGTACTCGACACCTGGTTCAGCTCGGGCCTGTGGACCTTCTCGACCCTGGGCTGGCCGCAGCAGACCGAATTCCTGAAGAAATTCCACTCCACCGACGTGCTGGTCACCGGTTTCGACATCATTTTCTTCTGGGTTGCCCGGATGATCATGCTGACCATGCACCTGGTGAAGAACGAAGATGGCACCCCGCAAGTGCCGTTCAAGACGGTCTACGTTCATGGTCTGGTCCGCGATGGCCAGGGCCAGAAGATGTCCAAGTCCAAGGGCAACGTTCTGGACCCGCTGGACATCGTCGACGGTATCACCCTCGACGAGCTGCTGGAAAAACGCACCAGCGGCCTGATGCAGCCAAAGCTGGCCGAGAAGATCGCCAAGCAGACCAAGGCCGAGTTCCCGGAAGGTATCGCCAGCTACGGCACCGATGCCTTGCGCTTCACCTTCTGCTCGCTGGCCTCGACCGGTCGCGACATCAAGTTCGACATGGGCCGCGTCGAAGGCTATCGCAACTTCTGCAACAAGATCTGGAACGCCGCCCGCTACGTGCTGGACAAGGGCGAAGACTGCGGCCAGAACGGCGAAGCCTACGAGCTGTCGCTGGCGGATCGCTGGATCATCTCCCAGCTGCAGCGTACCGAAGCCGAAGTTACCCGTCAGCTGGAGCAGTTCCGCTTCGACCTGGCCGCTCAGGCGCTCTACGAGTTCATCTGGAACCAGTACTGCGACTGGTACCTGGAACTGTCCAAGCCTGTGCTGTGGGACGAAAACGCTCCAGTCGAGCGTGCTCGTGGCACCCGTCGCACCCTGGTGCGCGTACTGGAAGTAGCCTTGCGCCTGGCGCATCCGTTCATGCCGTTCATCACCGAAGAAATCTGGCAGCGCCTGGCGCCGCTGGCCGGTGCCGAAGGCAAGACCATCATGCTGCAGCCGTGGCCGGTGGCCAACGAAAGCCGCATTGATGCGGCGGCCGAAGACGACATCGAATGGCTCAAGGAGCTGATGCTCGGCGTGCGCAATATCCGCGGCGAGATGAACATCGGCCCGGGCAAGCCGCTGCAACTGTTCCTCAAAAACGCCAGTGCCGAAGACCAGCGCCGCCTGCAGGAAAACGAGGCGCTGCTGAAGAAGCTGGCGAAGATCGAGTCCTTCACCGTACTGGGCGAGCAGGATGAAGCCCCACTGAGCGCCACCGCGCTGGTGGGCGACCTGCAAGTGCTGGTGCCGATGGCTGGCCTGATCGACAAGGATGCGGAACTGGCGCGCCTGAACAAGGAAATCCAGCGTCTGCAAGGCGAAGTCCAGCGTGTCGGTGGCAAGCTGTCCAATGCCGCCTTCGTCGACAAGGCACCGCCTGCGGTGATCGACAAGGAACGCGCCAAGCTGGCCGAAGCCGAACAGGCCCTGGCCAACTTCACCGAGCAGCATGCGCGGATTGCCGCGCTGTAACGATCGCTGTACTCAGTGATGCTATCGCGGGGGGGGAAAAGCCCCCACAGAACGGTTGGGGGGGGGGATGAGTGGTGTTGTGGAGGGTAAAGCCCGTTTCCACAGGGTTGGGGGGAGCGGGCTTGACCCGCGATGCATTCAACCGGACAAAGGCAATGACCACACCCAGCAAACCGACCCTGCACCCGCGCAACCGCCACCAGGGTCGCTACAACTTCCCCGATCTGATCAAGAGCAGCCCCGAACTGGGTCGGTTCATGATCACCAATCCCCACGGCAAACCCAGCATCGACTTTGCCAACCCCGACGCCGTCCGGGTGTTCAACCGTGCCCTGCTCAAAGCCCAGTACGGCATCCAGCACTGGGATATTCCTGCCGACTATCTGTGCCCGCCAATTCCCGGCCGCGCCGACTACATCCATGTAGCGGCCGACCTGCTCGCCGATAACAACAACGGCGAGATTCCCCGCGGCGCTCAAGTCCGTGCCCTGGATATTGGCGTCGGTGCCAACTGCATCTACCCGTTGCTGGGCCACAGCGACTATCGCTGGCGCTTTCTCGGCTCGGACATCGACGCCACCGCCCTGGCCGCTGCCAAGGCCATCGTTCAGGCCAACGGCCTGGACAAGGCCATCAGCTTGCGCCAGCAAAGCAATCGCAAGCACATCCTGCTCGGTCTGCTAGAAGACGACGAACGTTACGACCTGACGCTGTGCAACCCGCCCTTCCATGCTTCGCGCGAGGAAGCCACCCGCGGCAGTCAGCGCAAGTGGCGAGCCCTGGGCAAAGCCGATCCCAAGCGCAAATTGCCGGTGTTGAACTTTGGCGGGCAGAACAACGAGCTGTGGTGCGAAGGTGGTGAAATCCGCTTCGTCAGCCAGCTGGCGGCAGAAAGCGCTGCGCTCGGACAGCAGGTGCTGTGGTTCACCTCTCTGGTGTCCAAGGCATCAAACCTGCCCGGCATCCAGGCCGCGTTGAAGAAGGCCGGCGTAAAGGACCTGCGCATTGTCGAGATGGGCCAGGGCCAGAAACAGAGCCGCATGGTCGCCTGGACCTTCCAGGATGCCAACGCCCGCCAGGCTTGGCGCCAGAGCCGCTGGACAGCCAAGTAAAACCTGTAGGAGCGGGCTTGCCCCGCGATCGCGGTTTGTCAGTCAGATCGTATCGCGGGGCAAGCCCGCTCC
>NZ_JBMOWO010000022.1:0-2732 GCF_049310525.1 Pseudomonas sp. GZD-222 | reverse complement strand
GCAGTTAGTGTGGCTTGTTTTTTTTTTTGCGTTTTTTTTTTTTTTTCTCTCCTCCCCCCCCCCCCCCCCCCCGCTCCCACAGGGGCATAAAAAAACCGCGTCTGGCTCACGCCGGACGCGGTTTTTTGATGCTGTTTACAATTACTTGTTTACAGCGTCGGTCAGCACTTTGGCTGGAACGAACTTGACGACTTTCTTGGCAGCGATTTCGATCGCAGCGCCAGTCGAAGGGTTGCGGCCGGTACGGGCAGGACGCTCGGTGATTTTCAGTTTGCCAATGCCAGGCAGAGTGATTTCGCTGCCATTTTCCAGTTGATCAGCAACGATCTGACCCAGTTGCTCCAGAGCGTTACGCGCGGTGGTTTTCGGCGCGTCGATAGCTTCGGCGATGTCGGCGATCAGTTGGTCTTTGGTCAATGCCATGGTGGTGTTCCTTCCCTATCAAATTCAGTGAGTATGCAGAGTGCTACGTCAGTCATCGAGCCAGACCTGCGGGGTAACCGGCGGTCCGGTGTTACAGCCACGTCAGCGTATGTAGATACGTAAAACGACGTTTGGTTCGACGTGACGCGAGCGGTCTGCCAGCAATGCGCCACACACGGGGCGCAAGACCGGGCAAAACTACCACAGGAATGGATAAATATCCGCAGCTGACAGGGTAAATGTGCAGGTTTTTCGGGGCTTTGCGCGAAAAAACGCAAAAAACTGAACAAAAAACGAACAACCGTCATTTCTGCCAACATCTGGCCGCAGAATCACCTCTGGCCTGAGGTACACTTGGCAGCTTTGCAACGCGGCCTGCACCGCCCATTTTCAACCGAGAATCCCATGCCGATCCGTCATTGCATCGTCCACCTGATCGACAAGAAACCCGATGGCAGCCCCGCTGTGCTGCACGCCCGCGATTCTGAACTGGCCGAGTCCAGTGCCATCGAAAACCTCCTGGCCGACCTCAACGACAGCTACAACGCCAAACAAGGCAAAGCCTGGGGCTTCTTCCATGCCGAATCCGGCGCCCACCCGTTCAGCGGCTGGTTGAAGGAGTACCTGGAAGACGGCAGCACCTTCACCGCCTTCAGCCGGGTAGCCGTCGAGCACCTGCAAAAACTGATGGAAGAATCCAACCTGTCGGTCGGTGGCCACGTCCTGTTCGCCCACTACCAGCAAGGCATGACCGATTACCTGGCCATCGCCCTGCTGCACCACAGTGAAGGCGTAGCGGTGAACGCTGAACTTGACGTCACCCCGTCCCGCCACCTGGACCTGGGCCAGTTGCACCTGGCCGCGCGGATCAACCTCTCCGAGTGGCAGAACAACAAGACTTCAAAGCAGTACATTTCGTTCATCAAAGGCAAGAACGGCAAGAAAGTCTCGGAGTACTTCCGTGACTTCATCGGCTGCCAGGAAGGCGTCGACGGTCCGGGTGAAACCCGTACCCTGCTCAAGGCCTTCAGCGACTTCGTCGAAAGCGAAGACCTGCCTGAAGAAGCCGCCCGCGAGAAAACCCAGACCCTGGTCGACTACGCTACCAGCCAGACCAAGGCCGGTGAGCCGGTGACCCTGGAGGAGCTTTCCGGACTGATCGACGAAGACCGCCCGCGGGCGTTCTACGAGCACATCCGCAACAAGGACTACGGCCTATCGCCGGAGATCCCTGCCGACAAGCGCACCCTCAACCAGTTCCGCCGCTTCACCGGTCGCGCCGAAGGCCTGTCGATCAGCTTCGAAGCGCACCTGCTGGGCTCCAAGGTCGAGTACGACGAGGAAGCCGGCACGCTGATCATCAAGGGTCTGCCGACGCAGTTGACCGATCAGCTCAAGCGTCGCAAGGACTGAGTCCCTGCCAGGAGGCCACCAGGGCCTCCTTGGCGCTTTTGCGCAACCGCTTCACCAGGCGCTCCTGACGCAGCGCCTCGGCCTTGTCCGGCCAGGCCTCGACGTAAACCAGCGCCACCGCGGGGCTGGTGCTGAAGTAGCGGGCACCCTGGCCCTTCTGATGAGCGATGAAACGCCGTTGCGGGTTGTCACTGATACCGCAGTACAACGAGCCGTTGGCGGCACGCACCAGGTAGACATACCAGGGTTTCACGGGAGTTTCGGCGGCTTCGGACACGGTGCGGACTATTCGACGGCAAAGCCCACAGCTTACCCGTTCAGCGACCGGCCTGAAACGCGCGCAAACCTTTCAACGCCTGCTGGCGAACCTTGCCCTGGACCATTGGCGTCCAACCAAGCAGCAGCCCCGTGGTGCCCAATGCCTGCCGCGACCAGCGCCACAGATCGAAGGTGTCGTGATGTTCACAGATTTTGCCGTCGCGAAAGACAAAGCGCGCCTGGATGTCGTTGATCACGGTGCGCCCGGTCTGGCTGAACAGGTAGGTAGCAACCCAGTGGGCAGCTCCGCTGTGCTCGTCGGCCTTCACGCTGTCGAACGTCAGGGTAAAGTTCTTCGCACGGGTGGTGAGCATCCGCCACATGTCGCCGGCATCCTTGCCACGCAAGGTGCCGAAAGCGGGGTCGCTGAAGACAATGTCATCGCTGTAGCAGGCCACCATCGCTTCGGCGTCAAGGCGCTGGAAAGCCTGATAGAAGCGGGTGATCAAAGCACTGTGGGCATCGCTCATGAGGCGGGTCCGTTTCCGATGGAATAAGCCCGAACGATAGTGGCAAAAACAATCGCGGGGGCAGACCAATCCCCCCCCGCTCGCTCTTTCCCCCGGTGGTGGGGGTTC